>JACPRT010000137.1 GCA_016189845.1 Chloroflexota bacterium
GGTTGACCTCGGCCTTGAGCCTGAACACCTCAAACAGACCCTCCAGGGCCTCGGTCCTGTGCAGGCCCCCGCAGTGCTCAGGTACGTCGCGGCCAGCCACCGCGTCCACGCGCTGACGCGCGAGATTTGCCTGGGCGCTGGCCGCCTGAGCCAAATCGTGAAGGCGTTGAAGACCTGCTCGTATCTGGACCAAGCGCCTGTCCAGAACGTCGATGTCCACGAGGGGATCGAGAACACGCTGATGATCCTCGGCCACAAACTCAAGCAAGGTGTCGAAGTCAGGCGGGATTTCGCTCCAGACATCCCGATAATCGAGGCCTACGGGAGTGAGTTGAACCAGGTGTGGACCAACCTCATCGACAACGCGGTCGACGCCATGGTCGGCCGGGCGGGCAAGCTAACGGTCCGGACCTATCGCGAGCATGGTGGCGTGGCTGTCGAGGTCGAGGACAACGGCCGGGGTGTTCCGCCTGAGGTAAGGGCGAAGATCTTCGATGCCTTCTTTACCACGAAGGCGCCGGGCCAGGGTACCGGGCTTGGGCTCCATGTCTCCTACAACATCGTCGTGCATCGTCACCGCGGCTCGGTTGAAGTGGAATCGCGCCCGGGCAAGACGACGTTCAAAGTGTGGCTCCCGGCTTCGCTGGAGGTCGCTGAGTAGTCTCCCGCGCCCGCCCCGGGTAAGCGTGGATCGAGCCCCCGCTGATCGTCGGGACGGGCGTCCCGCAATCGTCGAGTCGGGCGACGTCCGGAATGGCGCAAGGACGGCGCTGCGGCGGCATCCGGCGACGGCGATGCGGGGTGGGCCGCGCGCCAGGCCCGTCTACCTTGTGACGAAGATCACACGAAAACCACGACCGCGTCATATAGCCACCGCGCACGAGCCGTTAATTTCAGATCCCTCGGCGGCGTCATCGACGCGACCGGCCGGACGCCATGACGCTTTCTCGGGCGATTCCCGAGTGGGAGGTGAACTATGACAAACGCGAACGAAGAGCTTGCACACCGCTTTCACATGTACGTCTTTCAGGCGGGCCGCCTGGAGGTCGCGGACGAGATCCTCAGCGCCTCGTTTACATGGCACGGAGGGTTTGCTCCGCCTCAGCAGCCGTGCGGGCCCGAAGGGGTCAAACAAGTTGCGCGAGCCGTTATCACCGCCTTTCCTGACCGCAAGATCGTGCACCACGATGCCATCACGGCTGGCGACAAGGTGCTGATCAGGTGGTCCATGAGCGGTACCCACCAGGGTGAGTTGTTGGGGATCCCGCCCACCAGGAAAACGATGACGATCACCGGGTTCGATTACTTCCGGTTCGAAGACGGAAAGATCGTCGAGATGTGGCAGGAAACCGACCAATTGGGCATGTTGCGCCAGCTTGGCGTGATTCAATAGGAGGTCGACATGACCTACATCGATGCGGTAAAAGCATCTCCCGGCAACTACCGGACGCTGCTCGAAAACGATCAGGTGCGTGTGCTCGGGATGACACTCAGACCGGGCGAGCGAGACAACCTGCACTCGCATCCGGATGAGACCGTCTACTTCGTCAGGGGAAGCAAGGTCAAGATTCACCTTGGCGACGGACAGGTCGCGGAGGCCGACATTCCCGACGGCCACGTCATGTGGCACGAGGCCTGGACACATCAGGTCGAGAACGTCGGGCAAAGCGAACTCTACGCCGTGATCGTCGAAAGCAAAGCGGGACGGTAGCCAAGGGACAGCCGCCTTACATGAGGCTATAGGCGGATACGAGACCGGTTATCCCCTTGAGCTGAAACTCGCGGCGGCGGGCGCTCGGGTAGCCTTCGGCGATTGCGCCGAAGACTTCCCTGGTCACGAGAATTTCGCCCGCCGCCGCGTGCTCCTGAAGGCGGGCCGCCACGTTAACCACGTCCCCTATGGCGGTGTAATCGGTAGGTCTGTTCGATCCGATCCGGCCAGCGAGAGCGAAACCCGTGCTGATCGTGACCCCAATCGCGAGGTCAGGTTCTCCTTTCCGCCGATCGTTCAGGTCTCGCACCGTCTCCAGGATTCCGACCCCCGACCGTATGGCCAGCTGTACGTGATCAGAGTTCCGGATCGGTACGTTGAACAGCGCGAGGCACGCGTCACCCATGAATTTGTCCACGATACCGTCGTGGCTGATCACGACGTCGTAGGAGGACCGATAAAACCCGTCCATGAGACGTGCCATGCGCTCGGCCCCGATGCCCTGCAGCATCCCCGTGTAATTACGGCAGTCAGCGAAAAGGACCGTAACTTCGGAGAGGCGCCCGGCCTCCCACCCGAGGCCTCAAAGGGTGCACACGTTCGGGTTCTTGGTGCTCCGTGCGACGCCCAATGCGCGCCACAGCGCCCCCGTGGGCCCGCGGAAGTGCATTTTGGGGTCAAACTGGTAAAGCGCCCGTGACAACTGACCCACGAGCGGGTACCGGCGGCTGAACGCGAGCATGTGGGTGGGCTTGTCGATCAGGCAGTGATCGGAGATTGGACGGATGATCGCCATCGATACCCCCCTCAAACAGAACTGGTGCCACACCCTATCATGTCGGCAATATAATGCGCGATTCCGGGCGTTGTGAAGCAGCAGCCCGCGATGTGCGCACTCATCCATGGTGGGACACATCGAATGACCGATGTCGGTTTCCTGACTACCGTCCCGCTGTTCCGCGGCCTCAGTGAGGGCGTCCTGCGGGAGCTTGCTTCCAGGCTTCGCGAACGGCGCTACCGGGCCGGAGAGGCGGTCTTCCATCAGGACGATCCGGGCGGCCAGCTGTACCTGATCAGTGCGGGGCAGGTCAGAATCACGATGACCAGCGCGGACGGGCGCGAGCGGGACGTGGCCTTGCTCAACGCCGGCGATTACTTTGGCGAGATGTCGGTTCTGGACGATTCGCCTCGTTCGGCGACTGCTAGGGTGACGGCAGAAGTTCACGCCTTCGTGCTCGATCGGGCCGGCTTCCACGCGTTTCTCATAGCCAATCCAGAAGTCGCATTCCACCTCGCCATCTCGCTGGCGAAGCGGCTGCGCCACGCGGACGAGATGCTGGCCGACGCCACTTTCCTGGACGTTCCGAGGCGTGTTGCCAAGTCGATCGCACATCTCGCTCGGACGGTCGGTCGGCCCTTGGGTGCGCAGATCCAGGGTCCTGTCGACCAGGACGGGCTCGCCAGGCTGGTTGGGGCCACGCGCGAGAC
>JACPRT010000139.1 GCA_016189845.1 Chloroflexota bacterium
GTGGTCATCGAGGGAATGGTCGTCCCGGCACGGCGCATCGTGGCAGGGGTGCCGGCCCGCGAGCGAGGCGATGTCGAGGAGCGGCACCTTCAGCTCATGAAGTGGGCTAACGACTCCTATGTCGCCCGGACGACGCGGTACAAAGCGCAGGGGAACCTGGAGTAGCCAGGAGGACCGATAGTGCTTCCTGCCTCCTCCACATTCGAAGGCGCTACCAGGCCAGGCGGTGCCCCTGAATGGCTCCCTGGAATTCTGATATCGCGCCTCGTATCTGAAACCACCCAATTCCGATACCAAAATCTTCACCCTCGGATTTTTGATATCGCCGCCCAAAGCTAATTCAGCCGAAATCCGATATCACTTTTTCAACCAACCTCGGAGGCCATCCCACCCGGTCCGCGAGCGCGCCCGATCAACTCATACCGGCCGGAAGATGATCGCGACGGTAGACGCCGGCAGCGGCGGCCGCAGCCCCTTCTACATCCTATCCGGTGCGGTCATGCCCATCAGCGAAAGGCACCGAGCGAGGGCTACCCGGGCAGAGTCAACCAGCTTCAACCGGGCCTTGCTGACCGGCAGGTCGGCGGGATCGCTCGAGAGGATCCTGCACTCGTCCCTGGCGTCGTAAAAGTGCGTGAATGCCCTGGCCAGCTCTTCGGCGTAGCGAGGGATGTGGTGAGGCTCGAGCCGCTCTGCGGCCAGCTTCACGACATCCGGCAGGACCAGGATGTGCCGGACCAGTCCCATCTCCAGCGGGTGCCGGAGCAATGACGTGTCGCCGTCGTCCCAGGTGACCGCTCGTTCCTCCGCCATTCGAAGGACGGACGCTATGCGCGCGTGCGCGTACTGCACGTAGAAGACAGGGTTATCCAACGACTGCTTCGTCGCGAGCTCCAGATCGAACTCCATCTGGCTGTCGGGCGACCTGCTCAGGAAGATGTACCGGCATGCATCAGGGCCGACCACGTCGACTAGCTCACGGACCGTCACGATCTGGCCCTTGCGCTTGCTGAACCGGACCGCGAGTGCGCCCTGCTTAAAACTCACGATCTGGTTCAGGATGATCGTCAGCCGGTCGGGATCGACCCCCAGCGCTTCGACGACCGCCTTCATCCGCGCGACATGGCCATGGTGGTCCGCGCCCCACACGTTGATGACCCGTTCGAACTTGCGCCTGATGAACTTGTCGTAGTGGTAGGCGATGTCGGTACCGAAGTAGGTGGGGCCGCCGCCCCCGCTCCGGACGACGACGTTGTCCTTGTCCTCTCCGAGCCTCGTCGACGTGAACCACCGAGCGCCTTCGCGATCGACAAGGTAGCCACGCTCGCCCAGCAGCCTCATCGCCTCGTCGAAGGTCCCGTCGACCAGCAGGCCCTGCTCGCTGAACCAGTTGTCGTATCGGACTCCAAGCTGTTCAAGGTCCGCCCGAATCGACGCCAGGACCTTTCGCAGTACCACCGGCAGCAACTGGCGGGCCGCCTCGTCTCTGGGGAGCGGTACCAGGCGTCCCGAGTCTTCCCTGAGGATCTCTTCTGCAAGCCGTTGCGGACCCTCTCCCTGGTACGCCAGTTCCGGCAATGGGACGTCGTGCCCTGCCGCCTGCATATAGCGGGCGTATACCGTGTCGACGAACGTGCGCATCTGATTGCCGCCGTCGTTGACGTAGTACTCGCGCTGCACGCCGAAGCCCGCGGCGTCGAGGAGCGTCGCCAGGCCGCTGCCGATGACTGCCCCGCGCGCATGGCCCACATGGAGGTCGCCAGTGGGGTTGACGCTGACGAATTCGACCTGGATGCGCTTGCGGCCGCCGATTTCGACGTTGCCGTAGGTTGAGCCCTGGGTCCGGATCGCGTCCACTTGCCGGGCGAGCCAGTCGTCCGCCAGCACGAAGTTGATGAAGCCGGGAAGGGCGACCGAGACGCCTGCAACCGCGTCGTGGGCAGGCACGGCCGCCGCTATTCGTTCCGCAATCGCCATGGGCGCCATTCGCAGAGTCCGCGCAAGCCGTAACGCCACGCTGGAACTGTAGTCGCCGTGCTCCGGATGTTGCGGTCGCTCGATCGTCGGCTGGACAGCGCCCGCGGATGGCAATTGCCCCGATCTCTCGGCTTCAGCCAGGGCGGTTCGGAGAAGGTTGGCAAGCTCGTCAGTGATTCGCATGGAAAAGGGGAATGTTAGCAAAGGAGGGCCGAATATCGCTGCTATACTCCGGGGCCGCCATCGCAGGAACTGGCGCCGAGGTCTGACGAAATGGTGTCCTTCGAGGAATTCGCCCGGCGCGCTTCGGAGCTCGGCTTCGGGACCACCGCCGAAGATTTTCGGCTGATCGAGAATCGGCTGAAATCTCTGCAGACCGTGCTGGATGTGGTTCGCGGTGTCGACGTGCTGGGCTTCGAGCCCGCAAGCACCTTTGCGCCGCCGCCTGACAGCACGCCGCCAGTTGGCAGACCTCCGCGGGCAATCCGACAACCCAGCGGGTGGTGAGACTCTTGATAGATCCATACGCATCGATCGCCGAACTCGCGCCGCAGATCAAAGCTGGCAGGGTCTCGTCGGTGGCTCTGGTGGAAGCGGCTCTCGCGCGCATCGACAAGCTTGACGGCCGGCTGAACAGCTTTCTGGTCGTGATGCGGGATTCCGCGCTGGAGACGGCGCGCGAGCGTGATCGCGAAGCGAAGGCGGGCCGCTACCGTGGTCCGTTGCACGGAATTCCGATTGGCTTGAAGGACCTCTTCGACGTCGCGGGAGTCGCGACCACGGGCGGCTCAACGGTCCTCAAAGACAATCTGGCGACGGCCGACGCCACGGTGACGAGACGGCTAAAGGAAGCTGGCGCCGTAGTAATGGGCAAGCTCAACATGGTCGAGTTCGCCATGGGCGCGACCGGGATGAACCCCCACTACGGGCCGGCACGCAACCCCTGGGATACGTCTCGGATCACCTGCGGTTCGAGCGGGGGATCGGGCGCTGCGGTGGCTTCCGGGTTGTGCGTTGCCGCGCTCGGCAGCGACACCGGCGGGTCCATACGAATGCCGGCCGCCGTGTGCGGGCTGGCAGGGCTCAAACCCACTTACGGATTGGTGAGCAGGCACGGCGTACTGGACCTGAGCTGGACCTGCGACCACGTCGGGCCGATGGCGCGAAGGGTCGCAGACTGTGCTCACCTGATGAACGCGATGGCGGGTCATGACCCCGCCGACCCCGCGTCGAGCCGAGCTGATGCCGGGGACTTCGCCGCCGGGCTGGGTCGCGGTCTCGATGGCATAAGGGTCGGAGTACCGCAGCATTACTTCTTCGAGGACGTCGACCCCGAGATCGCCGACGCGGTGAGGTCGGCCGTCAAGCTCATGGGGGAAAACGGCTGTCAGATTCAAGAGATTCCGATGCCGTGGGCGTCGAAGGGGCGGGCCATAAACATGGCCGTAATGATGCCCGAGGCGGTATCTGTGCATGAGCGATGGCTGAAAAAGCATCGTGTCCAGTACAGCGCCGAAGTGCTGGCGCGACTGGAGGCCGCTCAGACGATGAGCGCGCTCGACTACATTCACGCCCTGCGGGCGCGGCGGTGGTTCAACGAACAGATGTCCGCGGCCATGCGAGATGTCGACGTCCTTGTAACACCGACGGTCGCTATCCAGACACCCACGATCGAAGACTGCACGCCGCCTCCCGGCGGAAACGAGGCCAGGGCTGGCGGGGCACTTGGGAATTTCACTGGCGTGTTCAACACGACCGGAATGCCGTCGCTAAGCGTCACGTGCGGTTTCACCGCGGCCGGCATGCCGATGGGGATGATGATCTCAGGGAAGCCGTTCGAGGACGCGACCGTCCTGCGCGTAGGCGACGCTTACGAGACGCTGGCTGGACACTGGCGCAGGCACCCTTCGCTTTAGGCCAGGGCCCAACCGCCGAGTGCGGCGCCAACGACCACGAGCCACGGCGGCAGCTTCCAGAAGGCCAACAGGCCAAACGCCACGAGTCCCAGGCCAAAATCCTTCGGGGCATGGATAGCGCTCGTCCACACCGGGTCGTACAGAGCGGCGATCAGGAGGCCGACCACCGCAGCGTTGATCCCCATCAGCGCCCGCCGGAACGGAGCATTCTGCCGAATGCGGTCCCAGAACGGAAGCGCGCCGGCGACGAGAAGGTACGACGGCAGGAAGATGGCTATCAGCGCAAGCAGGCCGCCGAGCCACGGGGCGGGCATTGACTCGATCGACGCGCCGAGATAGGCCGCGAACGTGAACAAGGGACCTGGGACGGCCTGCGCAGCGCCGTACCCCGCAATGAACTCCTCATCGGTTACCCAACCGGTTGGGACGACTTCCGCCTGGAGCAGAGGCAGCACGACGTGACCCCCGCCGAAGACGAGCGAGCCTGAGCGATAGAAGCTGTCGAAAACGTTCAGCGGCTCGCTGGCAATCACCTGTCGGAGCACCGGAAGGCCGGCGAGTAGCACGAAGAAGACGGCCAGCGCTCCGATCGCAAACCATCGTCCGGCGATCGGCAGCCGTGCGGGCGCTGCCACAATCGGGGCTTTGGCGGCGGCTGAAGATCGAAGAAGGGTCCAGCCGAGGATACCTCCGACGATTATCACTCCGACCTGGGCCGCGGTATTGGGCGCGGCCAACATACCGGCGGCAGCCAGAATGGCCAGGGTCACTCGGGGTCGGTCAGGGCAGAGGCTACGCGCCATCCCCCACACTGCCCACGCAACGACCGCCACTGCAACGATCTTGAGACCATGCAGCCAACCTGCGTCAGCTACGTTGCCGGTGGCAGCTACGCCATACGCGAACAGGACCATCGCGACGGCGGATGGCATCGTGAACCCGAGCCACGCCAGCAGCGCGCCGATCTGCCCTGCACGTTTCATCCCGATGGCGATGCTGACCTGGGTGCTGGCCGGCCCGGGCAAGAACTGGCATAGGGCGACCAGGTCCGCGTATTCCTCGTCGGTCAGCCACTTCCGGCGGCGGACGTACTCTTCGCGGTAGTAACCGAGGTGGGCCACGGGGCCGCCAAATGAGGTCAGCCCCAGCCGGCTCGAAACGAGAAACACCTGCCACGCACGCGCCAGACGCCCTGGCCCCGGAATCGCCGTCGTGGCGGCGCCGTGCGTGGTGTCGATGGTCTTCCTCCGATGCCAGACGAATTCCGCAAAACGAAAACCGGCGTCCTCGCGGCACGCCGGTTCAATCTAATGCGTTTCTGGTCGGGGTGACAGGATTCGAACCTGTGGCCCCCAGTACCCCATACTGGTGCGCTACCAGCTGCGCCACACCCCGTACCAGCCAAAGAATACCATCCCAACCGGGCCGCCTTTTCGTTTTCGGATCGAATCCGGCTGCCCATATAATTAGTCTGATATGCGTGAACTACTCGACCAGGCAACGGCAATGGTGCGCCGAGTCGCCGAGATCGTGGGGCGTCTTTGACCTCCCCCGTTTAGAGAAACGCGTCTCCGAACTGGAGCAGGCGTGCTCGCAACCGAACTTCTGGGCCGATCAGCGCAACGCCCAGAAACAGCTCCGTGAGCTGTCCAACCTCAAGTCCCGCCTCAACGAGTGGCGCGACATGGAATCCCGTGCAGCGAACCTCGCCGAAATGGCAGAGCTATCGCTCGCGGAATCGGAAGACTCGCTCCAGGCATCGCTCCAGGCCGAACTCGACGCCCTGACTGTGCGCCTGAAACAACTCGACTTCGGGCTCAAGCTTTCAGGTGAATACGACGACCGCAACGCGATCGTCGCGCTCAAAGCGGGCGCGGGCGGCGTCGACGCCCAGGACTGGACAGGCATGCTATTGCGCATGTACCTCCGATGGGCGGAGCTGCGCGGATTCAAGGCGACGATTCTTGATTCCACCCCGGGCGAAGAAGCCGGGATGAAGTCGGCCGCGGTGCGTATCGAGGGCCGTTACGCCTACGGCCTGCTCCGTTCTGAACGCGGCGTCCACCGCCTCGTGCGGCTATCTCCGTTCGACGGGGATCATTTGCGCCACACCAGCTTCGCCCTCGTGGAAGTCCTGCCGGAGTCCGATCCGGTCGCAGACATCACCTTCAGCCCCGACGATATCAAGGTCGAGGCGTTCCGTGCCGGCGGCCACGGCGGACAGAACGTACAGAAGGTATCGTCCGCGGTAAGGTTGACCCACGTGCCAACGGGGATCGTAGTCGCAGTCCAAAACGAGAGGTCGCAGACGCAGAATAAGGAAATTGCACTAAGCATCCTGCGGTCGAGGCTGCTCGAGATGGAACTGCGCCGCCGTGAGGAAGAGCGGCTCAAGCTGCGCGGCGAGCATGTATCGCCGGAGTGGGGACGGCAGGTCCGCAGCTACGTCCTGCACCCGTACCAGATGATCAAGGACCACCGCACCGACTTCGAAACCGCAGACGTCGAAAAGGTGCTCGACGGCCACATCGACCCACTGCTGGAATCGTATCTGCTATCGACGATCTCGGCGGCAGCGGCCGGGTAGAGCTCACGGAAACCGGCATGCCGACCCGAACGTATGACCTTGTCGACCCAAATGTGCGCTCGCGTCGCCTGTAGTTCTCGCTTATAGTTCTTACCTGTGTTCCTCGCCTGTGGTCTTGGGGGAGCCCGTGAAGTGAAATCGATCAGACGACCGATTGCGATGCTGGTCCTGATGGCCCTGGCCTCATTGGCCGCCCTCGCGATCGCCTGCGGCGGCGGAAATAAGGCCGAGAATCCGACCGCCACCCCATCCGGGGCACAGGCAACCGCAACCCCCAGGCCGGGGACCCAGACCGCCGGGAGCGCAGACCGAACGCCGTCCAAGGTCGCGCCGGAACTCCAGCAGACATCGACCCCGTCGGCCGGATCCGGGAACGCGAAGCAGGGCGGCGTGCTGCGGCGCCTGTGGGCCGACCCTCCGACCCTCGACCCGCACCAGGTTTCTGACACGACCTCGGCATCGATCGTCGTCGAAATCTTCTCGGGCCTCGTCAGGCTCAACAACGATCTCAAGCTCGAACCTGACCTCGCCGAGTCGTATACGACCAGCGGCGGCGGCACCGTCTACGAGTTCAAGCTGCGCCCCGACCTCAAGTTTTCCGATGGAACCCCGGTAACAGCCGCCGACTTCAAGTGGTCGATGGAACGCGCCGCCCATCCCGATACCGAATCGACGGTCGCCGAGCTGTACCTGGGCGACATCGTGGGCGTGAATGAGATCGTCAAGGGCAAGGGCGCGGTCACCGACGCAAAGGGCATCGAAGTCGTCGACGCTCGCACCCTGCGGATCACGATCGACGCCCCGAAACCATACTTCCTGGCCAAGCTCACATACCCGACCGCCTACGTGGCCAGCCGGAAGAACGTTGAACAGGGCGGCGCCGACTGGACGCGCAAACCGGTCGGGACCGGGGCCTTCAGGCTGGAGGAGTACAGGGTCGGAGAACGCCTGGTCCTGGCTCGAAACGACAACTACTGGGGACGCAAGGCGCTTCTCGACCGCGTCAACTTCAACCTGGCCGGCGGCGTGTCGATGGCGATGTACGAGAACGACGAGATCGACATCACCGGCGTCGGGCTTCTCGACATCGACCGGGTGAAGGACCCGCGGGAGCCGCTGAACAAGCAACTCGTGACGGTTCCGCCCGGTTTCAGTGTCTCGTACATCGGCTTCAATACCGCCAAGCCGCCCTTCGACGACATCAACTTCCGCAAGGCGCTCAACTACGCGGTCGACAAGCAGCTGATCGCCTCAGAAGTGTTCGGCGGACTCGTCCAGCCTGCGTACGGCGTCTTGCCTCCCGGTTTCCCCGGGTACAGCGGCGCGGTCGATGGCCTGAACTTCAACTCCGACCTCGCAAAGGAGTACTTGCAGAAGTCGAAGTATTCCGACGCGGCCAGCCGGCCCCGCATAGTGATCACCGTCCCCGGGACGGGCGGCTCTCCCACACTCGACATCGAGGTCGTGACGGACATGTGGGAGCAAACGCTAGGCGTGAAGGCGGAGATACAGCAGGTCGAATGGGCAACCTACCTGCAGGACCTCAATCGCCGGCGACTCCAGGCGTTCGGTGGCCTGGGATGGGAGGCCGACTACCCGGACCCGCAGGACTTCATCGACATCCTGTTCCACAGCACGAGCAACGCCAACCACGGCGCGTACAGCAATTCGGAGATCGACAAGATCGTCGAGTCTGCTCGCACGGAAGCCGATCCCCAGAAGCGATTCGAGCTGTACAAGACCGCGGAGCTGAAGATCGTCGAGGACGCCCCCTGGGTTCCCATGTGGTTCGACACCGAGGGCTACGCCCTGGTCAAGCCGTGGGTCAAGGGGTACCGGTTCACGCCGCTGATCGTGCCCAAGCTCAAGGACGTGTGGATCGACAAGTAGGGAATCCATAGAATTCCCGCATGCTCGTCTACATGGTCCGGCGGCTGATCTGGACCCCGTTCCTGCTGCTGGCCGTCTCGTTGTTCGTCTTCGTCCTCGGCCGTTACGGCCCCGGCGACCCGATCGAGGTGCGGCTCGGCCAGCATTACACCCCCGAAGCGGCAGCTCGCCTCCGGGCGCAGTTCGGCCTCGACGACCCGATGCCGGTCCAGTACGCCAGATATGTGTGGCATGCCCTCAAGGGCGACTTCGGTGACAGCTACCGGTACCAGGGAAAGACGGTATCGAGCCTGCTGGGACCGAAAATGTGGATATCAGCCCAGCTGTTCTTCGCCGCAATGGTCATCACCCTCACATTCGGCGTGCCCATCGGCTTTTTCGCCGCGCTGCGCCAGGGGTCGTGGGTGGACCCGGCGATCGTGGGGTCGACGCTCGTCCTGTATGCCCTGCCCGTGTTCATCGTCGCGCCTGCCCTCATCGTCATCTTCGCCCTGTGGCTGGGGCTCGTTCCGACCTCCGGTTGGGACGGATTCTTCGACAAGCGGATCATCCTTCCCGCGCTGACGATCGGCTTGCCCGGGATCGCGGTCTTCGCGCGCCTCATGCGCGCCAGCACCCTCGATGTCATCGGGCAGGATTTCATCCGAACTGCCCGGGCCAAGGGTTTGCGCGAACGTGTGGTCAACTATCGCCATATCGCCAGAAACGCGCTGATCCCGGTGCTCACGATCCTCGGATTCTCTCTGGCCGGGATGCTCGGCGGCGCCCTGATCACCGAACTCATCTTTGGCATCCCGGGGGTCGCCAGCTTTTCGCTCGACGCCATATTCCAGCGCGACTATCCGGTGGTGACGGCGCTCGCCTTGATCGGGGCAGGGTCGCTGGTGATTGCGAACCTGATCGTCGACATCCTCTACGCCGTGGTCGACCCCCGGATCAAGTATTCATGACAGCCACCGCCGTGGCGCTAGAAATCCAGGAACGGGCTTCTCACGGCCCGTTCAGGCGGGCGATCAGCCGGCTGGTGCGCAAGAAGGTCGCGATGGTGGCGCTCGTGATCATCGTGGCCCTCTACCTGGCCGGGATATTCGCCCCGTTCGTCGCGCCGAGGGACTACAACCAGACCGATCTCCGCAACGTGCGGAAGGGACCGAGCGCTGAACACTGGCTGGGTACCGACAGCCTGGGCCGTGACATTCTCAGCCGCGTCATCTGGGGCATCCAGACGACCGTCATCATCACCGGGATCGGACTCGTAACGGGTAGCCTCATCCTGGGGGTGACGCTGGGCCTGATCGCGGGCTACCGCGGAGGCCTGGTCGACGCGGCGATAGCGAGGGTCGGCGAGGTCGTCGCCGCATTCCCTGACGTGTTACTGATCATCCTGCTGGCCGCGACATTGCGACCGAGGATCGTGGAGTGGGCGCGCAGCATCGAGGACGCAACCGGCATAGGCGGGATCGTATCGTCGGGCGTCGTCGACTATTTCGTGGTCGGGGTAGCGCTGCTGCCGCTGAGCTGGTTCGGCATGATGCGCCTGGTGCGCGGACAGGTGCTCTATCTTCGCAAGATGCCGTTCGTCGACGCAGCGCGGGGCGCCGGGGTTTCGACGACCAGGATACTGTTCGTGCACCTGCTGCCGAACTCCCTCGGACCGATCATCGTCAGCGCATCGTTTGGCCTGGGCGCGGTCGCAGGTTCGGAGGTGTTCCTCAGCTTCCTCGGATTAGGCGTTCAGCCGCCCCGGCCGAGCCTGGGAGCGATGATTTCCGATGTCTCCGGACGCGGTGCAGGCTCGGTGTCTGTGTTGCGGAACCACCCGGAGCAGTTGCTGGCGCCGATCGCGGTCGTGTGGCTGTTGATCTTCTGCTGGAACCTTCTGGGCGACGCCCTGAACGACGTTTTCAA
>JACPRT010000013.1 GCA_016189845.1 Chloroflexota bacterium
GCCGTGACCGACGCGTGCAGGCCGATACTCTCTAAGCAACGCCGCTCCGAGCATCTGCTGCGCCTGGTCGACCGCGTCCTTGAAGCCGCGGCCGATCCCGTGTACGCACAGCGCAAGGATATGTGGACGCGGCACAACCGGCTCGAAACAGTGCCAAAGACCCCCGTGTTCGTCTGCCTGAAACGGGGATCGGGGCGCGCTGCCAATCCGGTCGCCTGGAACGAGGTGTTACCAGCGGAGAGTCGCGTCTCGATCGACCCCCTGGAGCGCGAGATCGATCTGCAGCTGCTCCAGAAACTCTTCAAGCACGACCAGGTCCCCGACGACGACATACTGCTGTCGACTTTGTGGCTCAGGGCGATCCCGCCGCGAGGCGATTCACCGGAGTCCGCGCAAACAATCCGCCCGACCGGACCGTCGGTAGACTCCGACGGGCAGGAATCGGCGCGCCTGTGGGGACTCCCGTTTAAGACGCGGACGACCGCGGACCCGGGCGGCGCCTACGCCGTCGAACCGGTGGTGTCCACAGAAGCCGACCTGGAAAAGCTGCACCGCCCTCGGTATGCGATCGACGAGACCGGTACGCGGAGGCTTCAGGCACGGGCGCAGGAACTCGTGGACGGTCGCATTCCGGTGAAGATCAAGACCGATGAGGTCGGCTACTCACCCACCGAGGTGATGATCAGCCTCATGGGCATGGAGGCGGTGCTTTACGCGGTGATCGAGCGGCCCAGGCTCGTCCATCGGCTGATGGAACTCATAACGCAGGGAATGATCGCCTACCATCTCGAACGCGAGGCCGCGGGCGCGGTCGACCCTGAAGAGTCCTGGGGCTATCGGGTGCAGTACGAGGAGCTGCCGGCGGGCGCGGACACCGCGCGGCTGGCCTATTGCTGGCCAATAATCGCCGCCCAGAGCATGTGCGGCATCTCGCCGGCCATGTACGAGGAGTTCGTGCAGCCCTACCACGCCAGGCTGGCGGAGGTGGTGAGCGACCACCGTGTGTACTACCACGGCTGCGAGAACCTGACCGCGAAGATCCCCATCATCCGCCATCTGCCGAACCTGCGCCGATTTCACATGTCGGCGTGGACCGACCTCGAAGTGGCGGCCAGGCAACTGGGGCGTGACTTCGTACTCGAGGTCTGCAACCACCCGGAGACGCTCGCCGTTCAATCTCCAGAGCAAATGCGGAAGGACGTCGAGAGAATCATGGAAGTCGCCGGCGAGTGCATCATCGACATCAACCTGGGCGAAATCGAGACCGTATTCGGCAATCCATCCGTGCTGGGCACCTGGGCCCGGATCGCGCAAGAGGTGGTCGCAGACTACGCATGACGAACGTACACCGCGATATTGCTGCCGGTATCACCGTCGACGACGTGTGGCGCTGTCTTGGCCCGGGCGAACGGTCGCGCGCCGCCCTGGCCCGGGAAGTGGAAACAGCGACAGCTGAGGCTGTAAGGCTCGCGACCCCGGCGGCGGTATCCACGTCTCTTGGCCTCGTTGGCGCGCGACGGGGCTCGGCCAGGTTCGACAACGACACCGTCCTCGAGGGGCGGATGCTGCCACACCTGCTGGAGGGCGCAGAAGGCGCGGTCTTCCTCATCGCGACCGCGGGGCAGGGCATAGAAGCGCGGGTGGCAGAGCTATTCGCCGCGGCCGACACGCTTGAGGCATTCGTACTTGACGCCGCCGGTTCCGCAACCGCGATGGCGGTGTTTTCCGATGTCGCCGCCAGGATAGCCGGGGAACTCGCCGCGGCGGGCCAGCGCATCGGCCCGTGCCTCAAGCCCGGGACGGACGCCTGGACCATCGAAGGGCAGCGCCCCATATTTGGCGTTCTGCCAGCTGCCGAGATCGGGGTCAGGTTGCTCGATTCGCTGCTGATGTACCCGCAGAAGACACAGTCCGGAATCATCCCCTATGGGCGAGATCTGAGGATCGTCGACGACCCCGATTCCTCACCCTGTGCACGGTGCAGCGCCGCCAGGTGTCCGATGCGTAGGGAGGACTACGCGGGTCCTCTCGTGGAGTCCGGTTCCACACTCAAAAGGGCCTGAAAAGAAAACCGGTCTGCGCCACCACCGGCAACCACAGATTGGCGCAGACCGGATGCCAGAGAACTTAAGGCCAGGCAGGTGAGGAATCCGTGAGGCAGAAGCCCCGGTGCGTGAGGGTCGCGTGAGGGACGCGCCCGGACAAACGCTCGGCCCTCACAAAATCCTCATCTTTTTCGCCGTGTGCTCACGCGCACGTCACGTCGTATCGGGCAACTTGGATCGGCGAATGTGGTGCATTTGAGGCCACGTATCGGAGGTTCGTGACCATTCGTAACGCCGGTTCTTTGCGCGCCACCGACCTGTGGACGTCGCACGTTGATGCGAAGACCCTCATCGAAATCGGGCAGGAACGGTTGGCACCCTGTGTCTCGATGTTTCAGCCGATCGCGGGCGCGGTCGATGGTTCGGACGCGCGCGCGCTGGGCGGCCTGATCGCACGCGCAGGGGAGCTGCTCAAGGCTGCATCCATAAGTGCACGCCAGGCTGCCGCCATACTCCATCCCGCCCTGTCGGTTGTCGACGCGCCACAGGTGTGGAGATCGGGATCGAATGGCATCGCCGTGTTCGTGTCGCCGGAGATGTTCGCGGTCGTGCTTACGGGAACCCAGGTGTCTGTCCAGGTGGTGGTCGCGCGTCGTTTCGTGACCAGGCAACTCCTGCCCGCTCTCGAGGATCTGACCGACTTCGAGGTCAGGTCCGTCCTTGCGAGCCTGGCGGCTGCGTCTCCCGATGGCCGCGTCGTGATTGAAACCGAAGTCGTTGTCCCCGCCGCGGTTCGCGGACTCGTCGCCGAACTTTACGTGGACCGCTGCGCAGAGGTATGGGGCCGTTACGACCCCACCGCGTCCATCGTGACGCCGATGACCGGCATGGGTCCCGACGCCGACGACCTCATCGACCTGGCCGCGGTCAGGACTCTGGCACACAGCGGCCGGGTACACGTCACAGACCGGCTTGAGGCCGGGGGGGCTCGCACACCGATGTTTGCAGTCCTCGCGCGCGCCCCGCAGGCGCCCGCGGCCCGCCAGGCAGGATCGACTAAGCAGGATCGACCGGCCGGCCGTTTGCGGTAGGTTCGCGCCGTAACCGTCCAAGCGGGCCCTGGATTGCATATATGAGGCCTCCGAGATCGGTCGCCGTAACTCGCTTCATCCGATAGACGTCGATGGCCGCGTTGTTGAGGCTAAGCGCCACTACGCGGGCCTGGGGCAGCAGCTCGAGGATCTGGACCACAGCCACTCGCCCCACTGGCGCTTCGTCCGTGTCCAGAACGATGACGTGCGGCTTGAGCCCCGTAACCTTCTTCATCGCACACGGATCGGTCGCGTCGATCACGGATAGGGTCATGCCTTCGACGCCGAGCAGCAGTTCCTCGACGCCCGCGGCAAACAGGCTCCGATTGGTCAGCAGCGTTACTCGCCGTCGAGGCATGTAATGAATA
>JACPRT010000142.1 GCA_016189845.1 Chloroflexota bacterium
GTACAGGAACTTGCCGGACGGCGCAACGTGGATGTCGGCCGTGTGGCTCGTACCCGACCACCCGGTCGGCAGCGACGGCACGACCTGGATTTCCTTCAACGCGCCTCGATTGCTGTCGTAGGCGAACGACGTGATCATGTTGCCTAGCTCGTGGATGACGAACACGAAGCGCCCGTTCGGATGGAAGTCCAGGTGCCGCGGCCCGAGGCCTGCCTTCACGGTGGCCGACGCCGGTTCGTTCGGCTTCAGCTTGCCGCCGGCGAGATCCAGACGGTACACAAGGGTCTTGTCCATGCCGAGGTCGTTGACGAACGCAAACTTGTTGGTAGGGTCCGGCACTATGCAATGCGCATGGGGCCCCGCCTGGCGGTCCTTGTTGACGCTCGAGCCCTGGTGCTGGACGGCGTCCGATGCCTGGCCCAGGCTCCCGTCGGATTGAACAGGGAACATTGCGGCGGAACCGGACTGGTAGTTCGCCACCAGTACGTAGCGGCCCGTCTGCTCGACGCTGACGTAACACGGACCAGTCCCCTGCGACGGCTGGACGTTCAACTGGGTCAGCTTTCCGGTGGCGCGATCGATCGAGTAGGCGTAGACCGAGCCGGTCCTGCGGCCTTCATGGTCCGCGATCTCGCTCACGGAGTACAGGTTGCGGCCATTCGGGTGTATCGCCAGGAAGGAGGGATTGCTGATTCCGGACGTCGCGTCGACGTAGGTGAGCTTTCCGGACGACTGATCGAAGCGGTAGACGTAGATGCCCTTGCTCTTGCCCGTACGGGTATAGGTTCCGATGTAGACGAGGCTTCCGATCGTCGAGGTCATGGCCAGGCCTTTCTCTGCAGATGCCGCGCCCCGATTCTAGCTCACAGCGACAGCAGGTAGGCGATCAGGTGTCCGCTAATTCGAATCGGACAGGGGCGCCACGCTGAAGACGACGCGGAACGGCTTGCAGTAGATGACGACCGATCCAAACGTTGCCGGGTCGTCCGCGTCCGGCAGCACGTAGTTCTGGTTCCCGATGTTTCCCTTCAGGCTGCCGAGGTCGACGTAACCCTCCACGGTCACGTCGTCTCGATTGGAAGGGTCCGGATGCGGGCTGAGCACTACGTGCAGGTCCGGACCGTTGGTGACCCGGAAATCTTCCAGCCTCAGGACCCGGGCGCCGTCTGGAAGCTGATAGATCGTCGCCTTGCCAGATCCTTTGTGGAAGCTGTCGGCGTCGTGGAACTGCCCTGATTTCACCACCGCCGCGGCGGCCATCTCGGCGGTCATCGATTCCAGCATGGGGACATCCACAGCCGCGGCCGCCGCCATGACCGCATCGACCTCCGTGGCGGACATTTCCGACGGCGTGAATCTGGTGCCGCCGAACTCGAACTGCTCGTCGACCGTCCGGTTGATGAACAACGGTGACCCAAGCCACCACGCTATCGCGGCCACGGGAATCGCCAGGACTACGCCGGCGGCAAGCAGCAGCCGGCCTCGCCGGGCCGAAAAAATCCGTCGAAACATGTGATCCGTCCGTTACTGGCCGGTGGGCCCGAACCGCTCGGTGCGGACCGCCTCGGGACCCACGCCCGCGGCGACCACCAGATTCGCCGCGTTCTCGACGAAGCCGTCGGAACCGCAGCAGAACACGTACCGCGGACGGCCGAGGACTGCGATCGCGCCCTCGATCATGCCCGCGTCCACACGGCGCGTGTGACCTGCCCACCCGTCGGGGTGCCCGCGGGTCAGGGTCAGGACCAGCCTGAAGGCGAGGTCGACCGCAGCAATCCCCTCCAGGACGTCCCGGTATATGACGTCGGCCCACGTCCGGGCGCTGTAGACCAGCGCGACCGGCGTGTCCGATCCGGCGGCCCGGCGGTGACGAAGCATCGACATCAGAGGCACCACTCCAGAGCCGCCGCCCACAAGGAGCAAGGGGCCACCCGCGGTAGCCGACCACGTGAATGGCCCGCCGATCGGTCCCCGCAGCTCTACAGCGTCACCGGGAACCACGACGTCGTGGAAGTACGGCGAGACCTCGCCGTCGGGCATCTTCTCGATGGTCAGTTCGAGCAGCCCTTCGGATTCCGGCGCAGACGCCGCCGAGTAGCTCCGTTGCGCCTGGTAGCCGTCGGGGGCGGTCAGGCGGACGTCAAAATGCTGCCCGGCGCGGAATGGCTGCCAATCCGGCAGCCGAAACGCAAACGACTTGACCGTCGGCGTCTCGACGCTGACCCGCTCGACGGTTGCGGTCTGCCAGGCGATCCTGGTTGGGGTCGCCATCAGTCGCCCCAGTACCTCTCTTCCTTCCATGGATCGCCACGCATGTGGTATCCGGCCTGCTCCCAGAATCCGGGTGCGTCGCGCTCTATCAGCCGGAGGCCGCGGACCCATTTGGCGGACTTCCAGAAGTACAGGTGCGGTACGAGGAGCCTCGCGGGGCCGCCGTGTTTGGCCTCGAGCGGCTCGCCGTTGAACTCCCAGGCGACGTACGCCTTGCCGCCCCGTACGTCCGACATTGGAAGGTTGGTGGTGTAGCCGCCATAGCAGTAGGCCATGACGTATCCCTCGGCCGGCTCGATGCCCGCTGCCTCGAAGAACGTGTCGATCGACACGCCCCGCCACCCGCTGCCGAGCATGCTCCATTTGGTCACGCAATGGATGTCGACGACGATCTCCTGCTGTGGCAGCGACTTCATCTCTTCCCATGTCCAGGTCGCGAGGTCGCGCTCGTCCCGCGCGATAGAGAACCGCCAATCCTTCAAGTCGATCTGCGGAGTGACTCCGGCCGTCAGGACCGGAAATCCCTGCTCCCAGTACTGGCCGGGTGGCAGCGCGCGCGGAGGCTGCGGCCGCTTCAGTCCGAAAAAGCCCCTGGATGCCAAAGGTCCCTCCCAACGCCGATTGCCAGCCCAGCCGTGACTGTCGAGTCGTGCCTTCGCTTCTGAATTGTAAGGTCGGGTCCCGCGCGCCGGCTGGTTATACTCCGCGCGCTTCGACCCGGATTCCCGGGTCCGGGGTCCACACGCGGAGGGCGCCCATGAGACTGAAAGACAAGGTCGCAATCGTGACCGGATCAGGCACAGGGATCGGCCAGGCGATCGCTGAACTTTTCGCCCAGGAAGGGGCGAAGGTGATGGTCGCCGAGATAGATGGAGCCAGCGGGAAAAACGTCGCGGATGGCATCCGCAAGGCTGGCGGCACTGCGAGATTCCAACGGACCGACGTGTCCAAGGAGGCTGAGGTGAAGGCGATGGTGGAAGCGACCGTCGCCGAATTCGGAGCGATCAATGTACTGGTCAACAACGCGGCTGCATTCGTTTTCGGCAAAGTCGAAGAGATCAAGGACGCCGACTGGCAGCGCGTCTTCGGCGTCAACGTGATTGGTCAGTCGTACTGCGTCCGCTCTGTGCTGCCCCATATGCGCCGGGCGGGCGGTGGCGCGATCGTCAATCTCGCCTCGGTCAGCTCTTTCATCGCCCAGCCTGCGTTCGTTCCCTACAACGCTTCCAAGGGCGCCGTCTTGCAGCTGACGCGTTGCCTGGCGATGGACCTTGCTCCCGATAAGATCAGGGTCAACGCGATCTGTCCTGGCGCGATCAAGACGTCGGCCACCGACCGCCACATTGATTTCATGGGCTGGGACCGGGAGAAGTCGTACCGGGAATTCGGGGAGAGCGCGCTCCTGAAGCGGATGGGTACGCCCCGGGAGATCGCCAACGGCGCCCTGTTCCTGGCGTCCGACGAATCGTCGTACGTTACCGGCGCTCACCTCGTCATCGACGGCGGCGCGACGATCGACTAGCAGGCAATCACGCTGGACGTTAATCACGCATAGCGTTATCATCGCTAAGTGATCCTGTCGCTCAAGTCGGCGGACACCGAGGCGCTCGCGAATGGCGAACCCGTCAGGCGGTTCGCGAGCGTCGAGTCAGTGGCTCGCCGCAAGCTGAGGCAGTTGCAGATCGCTGGACGACTGGACGACCTCCGAGTGCCGCCGGGCAACAGGCTGGGGGCGCTCAAGGGCGACCGAACTGGCCAGCACAGCATTCGGGTGAACGATCGGTTCCGCCTTTGCTTTCGCTGGACGTCGGCGGGCGCGGAGGATGTCGAGATTGTCGACTATCACTAGAGGAGGAACGATGCGAATACTCCAGCCGGTGACACCCGGTGAACTGCTATTGCATGAATTCCTGGTGCCAATGGGCCTCTCGAAGTATCGCCTGGCCAAGGAGATCGCGGTCCCCGCCCAGCGGATCGGAGAGATCGTGGCCGGCAAGCGGGCGATCACCGCGGATACCGATCTGCGTCTCTGCAAGTTCTTCGGACTCTCGAACGGCTACTGGCTGCGGGCGCAGGCGGCCTACGACACAGAGGTGGCCGAACGGGCGCTCGCAAAGACATTGGCGAAGATCAAACCCTGGCGGGGGGCCGCTGCCTGATGACAGTGACCGACCACCAGCGCCGCGAGGCGATCACGGAGATGATCGTGGCTTCGTGTGGCTAAAAACGCGTAGGCGCGCCCGCACGAGGCCCGATTCGGGCGGGCTCGGCGCAATCTACGCTGTTGGTCATGGCCCGAAGAATGGTTCGGTGGCTCGCGCACGCGCTTGAAGGGCGCGCGGCGGGCGCACGGCGGCCGTCCTCCCACCTCGGCGTCACCCGCCAGCTCGGCGTCACCGGCCTCGAAGCCGCCATCATCCTCACCGCGTTCGTGGTGGTGGCCTCGGTGTTCGCCTTCACGATGATGAACACAGGGCTGTTCGTCGCCGACGTGGCGGGCCAGACGGCGCTCAGCGGGGTCGAACGGGCCCGCGGCAACGTCGTCCCCAGGGGAAGCGTATTCGCGACCCGCGGCAACGTCGATGTCGACGGCAACAACGTGATCGACCTGAACGGGGTGGACCTGCAGGCGGTCGTCAAGCTCACATTCACGCTCACGATCGCGTCGGACGGGACCGCGCTCGACCTCACTCCGCCATTCACCAAGAACGATACCGGCGTCGATCCCGATTCGAGCGGGCTGACCGATCGAGCCACGGTGACGGTCCAGACCGAAGACATCTTCATCTCCGAGGGGGCGTGGACCGTCGATTTTCCGGGGAACGACGACGGCGACTATATGTTGGAGCAAGGTGAGCAGGCAGAGGTCACGGTCTGGCTGCAGACCTACGACAACGCCAACGCGTTGTGGGACCTCGGCGCCGGCAGCGGCGACCCCTACATCGACACCTCGGCCAATCTCCTGCGGACGTCCTCGTCGTTCACGATTCAGGTCATGACGGCCAGTGGCGCCGCGCTCATTCTCCAGCGGACGACACCCAAGTTCCTCGACGGCGTGATGAACCTCAACTGATGAATGATGAATGTACTGCGGTGAACGCCCTCCGTTAGAATCGGCGCTGAGTTCGAACCAGTCAGATCCTCATCGATGGAGGTCTCACAATGGCTGTCGCTCTCGGTCCGGAGCACGTGAAGCTCCTCAAGGAACCCCATATCGGCGTCGTCGCGACCCTGAACCGCGATGGATCGCCGCAGGTCACACCGGTGTGGATCGACACCGACGGCACCCACGTGATCTTCAACACCGCCGAAGGGCGCGTGAAGCCCAGGAACCTCCGGCGCGATCCGAGGGTCGCGGTCTCGGTCTTCGACCCCGGGAATGCCTATTCCAGGGTTTTGAACGTGCAGGGCAGGGCGGTGGTCATCACGCAGTCAGGCGCCGAGGATCACATCGACCAGCTCTCTCGCAAGTACACAGGCAGGACGCCCTACCCGATGCACGATCCCGCCCACCCGAGGCTGATCATCAAGGTCCTGCCGGAACGGATCACCGGCCGGTAACCGCTTCTACCAGTTCGTGAACGCGCCGTCGTTGCGCCGGAGCAGCGGCGGCCACCCCGCAGCGTCCACGAAGCGTTTTTCAGCTTCCTCTACGTTGAGCTCAACACCAAGCCCGGGCGCGTCGTTGCACCAGGCATAGCCGTCCTCCCACGAGATCTGGACCGGGAAGAGGTCGGTCCCGTACGAACCGGGCCGCCGCGGCATCTCCTGGACCCCCACGTTTGTGGATGCCATGCACAGTGACACACACGCCGCGGCGCTGACCGGTCCCAGCGGATTGTGAGGGGCGATGTCGATGTAATGCGTCTCGGCCCAGTGGGTGACTTTGAGCGCCTCTGTGAGGCCGCCAACGATGCACAGGTCGATTCGTGCATAGTCGATCAAGTCCTCCTCGATGACCTCGCGGAAGGGCCATTTGCTTGCCCATTGCTCCCCGGCCGCGATGGGAAGGTTGAGGTGCTGCCGGAGCATCCTGTAGCTGCCCGGGTTCTCCGACCGGATCGGGTCTTCGATAAAGAACGGCTTGTAAAGCTCCAGCTCGCGGCACATCTGTATCACCGCGGGCGGATCGAGTCTGGTATGGACGTCGAAGCAGATCTGGATCGACGGGCCGACCGCGTTTCTTACCGCCTCCATCTGCTCAACCGCCAGGCGCATCGACTCGACCGGCTCGAGCCTCGCCGTCCCGCGTGCCTCGAGGATTCCGCCTGTCTCCGGCTGGCCCCAGCGGACGAACTTCCAGCCCTCGTCGACGGCCTTCTTACAGTTGTCGACCAGTTCCTTGAGGTTGTGTCCCTGGGTGTGCGGGTAACACACGACCTTGTCGCGGACAGGCCCGCCAAGCAGCTTGTAGACGGGCATCTTGACCGACTTGCCCTTGATGTCCCACAGGGCGATATCGATGGCGCTGATGGCGCAGCAGTAGACCTTGTCGGCGGGGAAGAAGCTGCCCCGGAACATGTGCTGCCAGAGGCGCTCGGTAGACCACGGATCCTGGCCGACCACGAGTTCCGACAGGTGCTCGATCGCGCTCGCGATCGACTTGCCCCAGAAGCGGATGCCGATCTCGCCCAGCCCTGAAATACCGGCGTCGGTGTCGACCCTCACGAAGAAATAACCTCTGCCCGTGGAGTCCGCCACGGGATAGCTCGTGATCTTCGTGACCTTCATCTGAGGACTCCTCGCTCTCTGTTGGATCGCACTGCAGGCGGCACCCGGCACGTTACCCCCGGAACCCGCGGCTCGCAAGGCCGCAAAACTCCGCGGTGAATTTCGCTAGAAGCCGGGAACCCGATCTTCCTACCCTCAACTGACTCTCAGTCATTCCATGCGCGCGCGCATTTGCGGAGGATTCCATGCGGTTCGCCACTCTCATTGCAGGCCTGGCAGTTCTGGCGCTTGTCGTGGCGCTGCCTGGACCCCGAGGCGCGCTGGCCGACGGCGGGGCAGGGCAGTTAACCGTCATCGGTGTCGACATGGGCGCGGTGGCGCGGGCCGACCGTGACGCCGACGTCGCGCTGACCGCCGGGTCCGTCGTTGCGACTTCCCAGAAAGCTGGGACGGTGGCGTTCCTCGAGTACGGGGCCGTCCCATCCGAGATCGAGGCCTACCAGGCTGGCAGCACTGTCCAGTCCGGGATAACGAGTCTCGCAGCAGCAATCGACCACGCCGCGTGGGCGCCTTCCGACCAGATGAAGGCGATGTCGGCGGCGTTCGAGTTCCTCTCGGACGCTAGTGCTCCCTCCGGCAGCCGCGCCGTGATGATCACGTCGGACGGTCTGACCGGCCAGACTCCCGAGGGCCGTGACCGCCTGACCGCGTTCGCCGCACTCTTCGCGCAGCAAGGCTGGTCGCTGGACGTGGTCATGCTCCCCTCCGCCTCGCCTGCGGCACGTGACTTCCTGACTGCGCTGGCGGCTGCGGGCGCGGGCAAGAGCTACGATGCCGGCGCTCTGGACGGACTGTCCAGGCTGTTCGCCGATGAGGCGGGCTTCCTCGGCCAGCCGGCGATCGAGACCCAGCTCGGCATGGGCGACTCCGCCCTCGCCTCGGTCGAGGTTGCCCCGCACAGCGAGTCGATCACGATCACGTTCCTTCGGTTTTCGCCGGCCGCCTCCTTCGAGCTCTTCGACCCGCGCGGCGCGAAGGCCGATGTCCGGCGCAACCCTGCGGTCAAGGTCTTCGAGACGCCGTCCGCGGTCGTATTGCAGGTAGCCTCTCCGGAAGCCGGCACATGGTCACTGCGGGCCGCTGGCGCCGGTTCCGAGATCAGGGCCGCCGTGGAGATCGCCAACCCGCTGTCCCTTGGCCTGGTGCCCCAGCCGCCGATCCCGGCGGGCCAGTCAGGCGCGCTCGCAGCCGCGGCGACCGTCGACGGCAAGCCGGTCGCCCTGCCTGGCGCCACGGTCGAGGCGACGGTCCGGAGCACCGATGGCAAGGCGGTCGTTTACAGACTGCTGGACGATGGCCGCGGGGTCGATGAGAAGGCCGGCGATGGCGTCTTCACCGTCGCAGTCCCTGCCGCGAGCAGCCAGTCCCTGTACGAAGTAGGGCTCAGGCTTTCGTGGGCGAACTACGGGGCCACGATCATCGGCGCGGGCTCGTTCAAGATCGAGCAATTCCCTGCCATTCAGGTCACGCCGTTATCTGCGGCGCCTGTCGCCCAGGGCGCGGAGGCCGCGATTGCAAGAGTCGACGTCACGGTCGGGCAGTACCCGTACCCGGTGGCCGCAGACCAGATGTCGGTCAAAGTGCGGTCCGACGCCGGGGCGTCGGTGGTCTCGAGGATCGTGCCGATCAACCCGTTGCCGGATGGCCGCGCCTGGCAGTTCCAGGTGGTGACTTCGCCGGTCGATTCGGGTGGTTACTCGGTTACGGCCGGCCTCGACGTCACCCACCTGGGTCGCGCGTTCACGTCTTCCGCCAACGGGCCTGCGGCGCACCTGGAAATGCTGCCCCCGCCGCCGGTTCCCGGAACGCCGGCCTGGGTCTATGCAGCGGTGGCTGCCGGCGCTCTGGTCCTGGTGCTTGGCAGCGCTCTCGCAGTCAACGCCCGCCGGCAGGTGCCGGTCGGGTACCTGTACGACGACAAGGGCCGGATGCTCTTCGACTTTTCGATGACAAAGCAGTCGCCGCTTCGCCGCTTGCTGGCACGCAACATCGTCGCATGCGCTGGCATCTCCGGCCTGCCGGTCGCCACAGGATCCTTCCTGTTCGGCAAGCGAAGCGTCGAGCTCCGCTACCCCGCCAGGAACCAGAGCCTCCGAGTCAATGGCCGTCCGGCGGGCAACCGTGTGCGCCTCACGCCCGGTACGTGGCTCGGCGTAGGCGGGCGACTGATGACCTACTCAATCGACCGCAAGCGCAGGGACATGCCCCAGGCGCAGCCCGGGCAGGAAAAGGATTCGCCGTCGGTGCTTACCCCGGCGAAGCCGCCGGTCCGCCGCGTCATGCCCGGCTACGTGCCTGGCCGGCTACAGCCATCACGCGAACAGGGCCAGGCCTCGCCGGAACACCTGGGCGGCGCCGAGCGGCGCAGGGAGGACGAACCTCCCGCGGAGGCCGCCTCATCGCCTGCGCCTGCCGGCGACTAGACAGGACCCGAATCGGGGCGGGCGGAAGCAGCCTGCCCGCCCCGTCATCCTGCGCTCAGCAGCCCGATCAGTTCGATCGCGGCCTGGGTAGCGCCCCTCTGCATGGTCGCTTCACGCGACGGCATGACCCGGCCACGGGTCACGCGTTGTGCGCGGTCGCCGACCACGGCGATGTGATACGCGCCTCCAGGCGTGCCATCCCCCGCAGGCTCTCCCGCAGTCACGCCAATACCGTAGTCGGCGCCGGTGAGGTCTCTGACCGCGGCGGCAAGCGCCCTTGCGTCGGCTTCACTGTGACCGTCGGCGTGGAGGGCGAATGCGGGCGTCGAAGCGGCGGAGCGTCCGCCCAGCACGAAGCCGCCGAGAAAGTACTCGTCCCGGCGCTCGGTCGCGCCGAGCGCTGCGGCAACCTGGCCTCCGGTGAGCCCTTCGACGACCGCCACCGACCTTTTCAGCTTCTGCAGCAGGCTGGCTGCCCGCGAGCCGGGGGTATCGGCATCAAAACCCCAGATCGCACCGCCAAGGATCTTTCGGATCTCGGCTTCGACGGGTTCAATGAGCGATTCGGCGTCCGCCCGGGTGGCCGAGCGCGCGATGACCCGCAGGTGGATGCCATCGGGCCTGGCGTAGATGCCCAGATAGGGATTGGCCCGCCCGAAGAGGTGGGTCAGCATCTCGTCGATCCCGCCCTCGGTCATGCCAAAAGTCTTGATCGTCCTGGTCGCCACGACCCCGCCGCCGGCGGCCTTCGCCAGGCGCGGACCAACCGTCTTCTCCCACATGAGCTGCAGTTCCCTGGGCGGGCCGGGGAGCAGGACTATGTGCCGGCCATCCCGCTCCACCCACCAGCCCGGCGCCGTGCCGGTCGGGTTCGGGATCGAGGTGGCCGACGGTATCAACGTCGCCTGCTTGATGTTCGTCTTCGGCATCTCGATGCCGCGCTGCCTGAACACGCCCTCGAGCCATACAAGCGAAGCGGGGTCGACCCGCATCTCCTCGCCCATAACTTTCGCGACCGCCTCCCGGGTCAGGTCATCGGAAGTCGGACCGAGCCCTCCGGTCGAGACGACGACGTCCGACCGGGCGTGCGCAC
>JACPRT010000014.1 GCA_016189845.1 Chloroflexota bacterium
GCGCACCGGGCGGCATTGAATCGGACACCCTCGCCCTGGAGCCGCAAGCCGGAGAAAGGTCCACGCATGCCGGCTCAAACAACTCCCAGACCCCGTGAACGCGTCGCGTACATCAACGGGAAGATCGTCCCGGAGAGCCAGGCTCTCGTTTCCTTCAGGGACCGCGGGTTTCTCTACGGCGATGCCGTCTTCGACACCACACGCACGTTCGGGCACCGCATCTTCAAGCTGGAGCAGCACATCGACCGCTTCTTCCGGTCGCTCAAGTACGTCCAGATCGACCCCGGACTCTCCCCGAAGGAATTCTAGGACATCACCGAGCAGGTGACCGCAGCCACCCTGAAGCTGATCGGGCCGGACGACGACTACTGGGTCAGCCAGCGTGTTTCGCGCGGATACCGCACGCCCGAGGGCGACGGTCCCCTCAATGAAGGACCCACGGTCATCGTCGAGTGTATGCCGCTCTCGCTCAAGGCTCGCGCCAGGCTCTTTCGGGACGGCATCGACGTCGTGGTGCCCTCCACACGCCGAACGCCACCGGAATCGGTCAGTCCGCGGGCGAAGACGCACAACTACCTCAACCTGGTGCTGGGCGATCTGGAGGCGAAGGCCCACGACCCTGAGGCCTGGGCGATTCTGCTCGACACGCGCGGCTTCCTCGCCGAGGGCACCGGCAGCAACATCTTCACCGTAAAGGACGGCAAGGTGCACACGCCGCGCAGCCAGTACGTTCTTGGAGGGATCAGCCGCGAGACGGTCTTCGAGCTTGCCGCCAGGATCGACATCCCGCTTGTGGAGGCCGACCTCGACCTGTACGACGCTGCTACCGCCGACGAGGCGTTCCTGACGTCGACCAGCCTGTGCGTGTGTGGCGTCCGATCGATCAACGGCGCGCGAGTGGGCAGCGGTCCGGCGCCCGGGCCCGTCACGAAGGCGCTCACCGACGCCTACATCGAGCTGGTGAATTTTGACTTCGTCGCCCAGCACCTGAAGCGGCTGGAGAGCTAAGCGCTGACAGCTGACGCCCCGGCCGCCTCGGCCGGTTCTGCCCCTGCCGCAGCGGCCCGCCCGCCGACGCACCGCCACCTGACCCTGCCGGCGGCGGCGTTCGCGCTGCTTCTTTCGATCCTGTGGAGCGGCAACTCGATCGCCATCAAGGCCGGGCTGGAGGACGCCCCTCCGCTGCGCCTTGGCTGGTACCGATTCCTGGCCGGCGGCATCGTCGTCCTCATCTGGGCCCTCTTCGTGAGGGCCGACCTCCGCGTAAGGCGCAAGGAATGGGTGCCGTTGACGGTGCTCGGGATCATCTTCTCCGTCCAGCTGGCGTTCATGAACATCGGGCTTAACCTGACCACCGCCGGCAACGGCGGCGTACTCACGATCACGTTCCCGATCTGGGTTGCGGTCCTCGCCCACTTCCAGATCGCGGGCGACCGCCTGACCAGGCGCAAGCTCGTGGGTGTGCTGATCGCCTACGGCGGGATCGCCGCGCTGCTCGCGCAGAGCTTCCAGTTCGACCCGGGCAGGCTCATCGGCGATGCGTTCATGCTGGCGTCGGCGTTCCTCCTCGCCGAACGCCAGGTCTACAACGCAAAAGCGTCCCAGAACATCCACCCGGCAAAGCTCCTCCTGGCGCAGGCGGTTGTTGGGACGATAACCTTTATTGCGGCCAGCGCCATCTTCGAGTCAGACCCGTACGTCTGGACGACCCGCCTGGGGCTGGCGATGTTCTATCAGGGGATCGTCATCGCCGGGTTCGGATTCATCGGCAACCTGTGGCTGATCCAGCGTTTCTTCCCGTCGCAGGTGAGCGTCATCAGCCTTACGCAGCCAGTCTTCGCCATCGTGGCAGCCTGGCTGATCCTGGGCGAACCGCTGACGCCGATGCTCTGGGTGGGGGCAGTCTTCGTGATGATCGGCGCTGGCCTGGTGCAGCGCTGGCCGAAGCCCGCGCGGAAAGGCTCGGCTTCAGCCGCAACAGCTCCGGCAAGCGATTGACCACATATAATCGCCACCGCCGTGTCCAACCTCAGAATCGCTGCTCTCTGTCTCCTGGCGCTCGCCTTCGCTCCGGCCTGCGCACCTTCCGCCGCCGAACTCGAAGCTACGATCGACGCCCGGGTGCAGGACGCCCTGGTACGCGTTCCCACGGCGACCCCGCAGCCGACTTCGACACCCCAGCCCACACCTACGGCGGTCGTCGTGCCGACTCCCGTGCCGACTGCGACACCGCTCCCGACCGCCACACCGCAACCCACTGCCACTCCGATGGCCGTCCCGACGCCTTTCCCGACCGCCACTCCGCAACCTACTGCGACTCCGCAGCCCATACCCATACCGTCGATACCCACGCCTTTCCCCACCGCCACCCCGCAGCCCACGGCCACTCCGCAGCCCATACCGTCGATACCCACGCCCCTTCCGACGCCAACGCCCGTCGACCTGGCTGGACTCGCGCCAGACGCCCGGAAGGCCTACAACAGGGTCCGCCAGAGCGTGGTGCTGATCACCCAGAACGGCAGCCAGGGATCGGGCTGGGCCATCGAGCCCGGCTGGATCGTCACCAACGCCCATGTCGTCGGTAACGCGTCGACCGTCCGAATCAGGCTGCCGTCGGAGACCGGCGAGCCTCGCGAGATGACCGGCATCGTTCGCGGCAAGGACACACGCCGTGATCTCGCCGCGGTTCAGGTCAACCACGGCCTCTCGCCGCTACCCACGAGAATCCTGACGTCTGCCGACGCGGCCACCACGATCATCAAGCTGGGCTATTCCACCGGCGTGGTGCCGTATCCGTCGGTCGCCCAGGGGCTCGTGTCGGCCGTGTACGACCACAGCGGCGGCACATTTGGCCCAGGCACAGCCACGCTGAGCGATGGGACCACGAAGGCCAGCGGCATCGCACTGATAATCGTCGAATCGCCGGCTGACCCGGGCGACAGCGGCGGCCCCATCACCGACCTGTCCGGAAACGTCGTAGGCACCGTATTCGGCGCCATCGTTTCGTCGGGAGAGAAGCGCGTCACCGGGCAACAACAGGCGATCGGCGTGCGAGACATCAACCTGGTCTGGGACGACCTCAAGCGGGGAATCGACACCTCGAACCGCTAGCCCCGTCGTCTGGCGCTCGACCTGGATGCTAGACTGCCCGCTGCCACCGCTGATTCGCAGCCCTGGGAGCCGAAGCGACACTTGTACGCATTGACGATCGCCGGAGGCCGCGGGGAGCGGCTGAAGCCTCTGACCGACACCATGCCCAAGGCCATGGTGCTGGTCAACGACCGCCCGCTCATCTCCTACCAGGTGGCCTGGTTCAGGCGGTATGGCGTTACCGACGTCGTATTCCTTTGCGGCTATCTGGGCGAGAAGATCAGGGACTACTTCGGCGATGGCCGCAGATTCGGCATACGCGCCCATTATTCGATCGAGGAAGAGCCGCTCGGCCGGGGCGGCGCGGTCCGCCAGGGCCTGGAGCTCGTGCCCGAATCCGAGGAACTGGTCATCGTTACGAATGGCGACAACGTCACGGACCAGCCGCTCGACGACCTGATATCTCTGCACCGCCGCAAGCGAGCGCTGGCGACGATGATGCTGGTCCCGTATCCGAGCCAGTACGGCGTCGTCGACGCGGGCGACGACAACCTGGTGACCGCGTTCGTCGAGAAGGGCGCCCTGCCGTTCTGGATCAACGCCGGGGTTTACGTATTCGACCGCACGATCCAGCCCCTGCTGCCAGAGAAGGGCGACCACGAGACTTCGACCTTCCCGGCCCTGGCAAGGCAGCGCAGACTTGCCGCGCTGAAGTCCAGTGCTTTCTGGGTGACGGTGGACTCTTCGAAGGACCTGCGAGAGGTGTCGGACCGCCTCCGGGGCGACAACAGGGTCAGGCGGGCGCAGCCGGCGCGGCCGATACGGGCTGCCGACCCAGCTTGAGGTCTTCGACCGCTTCGCCGATGCGCTGGGCGATCTCCTCAAGGTTCCACAGGTTCGTGGACAGCACCAGATCGTAGATCGATCGGTCGTTGGGGTCCGCGCCAATTGCCTTGAAATACGCGGCCTGCGCCCGCTCGCGCTCGAGCAACGCCTCGTGGGCGTCCCTCGACGAAGCGAAGCCTTCGCGCACGATCAGCCGGTGGATCCGCTCGCCCAGCGGCGCGAAGAGGCCGACCCGCAGCGCCCCTGGCTCGTTGCGCAGCTCGACGCACGCGCCGCGGTGGACGATCACAACCTGCCCTGCGTTGGCGACCTCGCGGATCTGTTCGCGGGTCGCCCGGATGTACTCCTCATCTTCGACTTCGTAGGCGCCCAGCTTGGGCCCCGCCCACATGTCCTCGTAGACGAGCGCAAGGGTGGTCGGATCCGGCGGCATGTACTGGAGTGCGCCGCCGCTGAAAGCCATCCCGCGCAGTGCGCGGCCGAAGAACCCCATCAGACGATCTGAAAATCGGTGGAGCCGGCGTTCCTTCTCGGCGACCGCCTCTACCGTCGCGCCGACACGGCGCGCTACGCCTGTCAGGAACAGGCGATCGTAGTAGTCGGCTGACATCCGGCGGGCCACGATGCGCCCGACTTCCACCGCCCCCGCACCGATCTGGCCGTCGAGCGTGACGATCGCCATGCCGACCTCCCATTCTCCCGTCCCCTTCGCGCCCGC
>JACPRT010000016.1 GCA_016189845.1 Chloroflexota bacterium
GGCGACCTCGCTGCCCACATCGGGAAGTCCGAGGCGATTGCGGACTACACGGTGAGGATGGAGATCACCGCGCCGGACATTCGCCAGCCGGTTCACCTGTTTACCTCGGTAGTACCCAGGGGCGAGAGCATCCACAGCAAGAAGGTATTTGAAAAGTTCGGCGAGACCGGGATGCTGGACGTCTTCGTCGGTACCGGCCCGTACGAAATCGTGCAGTGGCGCCAGGATGACCGGCTCGTCCTGAAGGCCAATCGCGCGCATTGGCGCAAGGTTCCCTCGATCGACAACGTGATCGTCCTTGCCGTGCCGGAAGCCGCCGTCCGGGCCGCGATGTTCGAGTCCGGTGAGGTCCAGGTCTCAGCGGTCGAGCCGAAAGATATCGGTCGCCTGGTCAAAGATCACGGCGCCAAGATCGCCGAGAATGGCGGAAGCGCGGTCGCCATACATCCGGGCGGCCAGTACTACGAGAAGGTGGGCGCACGCACGGGCAAGCCGCTTGTGAGCCCTGGCTATGATCCCAAGCTGCCGTGGGTAGCCGACATCAACGACCCGACCTGCGACTACGACCAGCTGTGGGTGTCGGTGCCGAAAGGGCCGGTGTGTAAGCAGTGGGAGTCGGCAAGGCTCGTCCGTCGGGCGCTGGAGATCAGCATCGATCGGGTAACCATCAACGAGCAGGTATATGCGGGCCTGGCCACGCCCAGCTGGGGGCCTCCGCCCCGGGCGTCGGTGAGCAAGTACATGAAGCCCGAGTGGGAAGAGCCGTTTGACATAGCCAAGGCCAAGCAGTGGCTTGCCGAAGCGGGTTACCCGAACGGGCTCAATCAGAAAGTGAGCGTGCACGCCGAGCCTGGTCTGACGCTGCGACTGGCCCAGATCCTCTGCAGTACCTGGCGCGACCTAGGACTGGAATGCGAATTCGACCAGAGGATATACGCAGTGCTGCGGCCGTCCTACGTGGACCGGTCAAACAAAGCGTGGATCTTCTCTGGCCTCGCTCCCCGATTCGAACCCGAGGACTGGCCTAGCGACATGGAGGACCACAGCTGGAAAGAAGGCGGTACCCAGAAGGGTGGGAACATACCCTTCTCGGCCAAGGCGTTCGATCTGATGCGCCGCGAGCCCGACAGACAAAAGCGCCTCGAGTACTTCAAGGAATGGGTTGAACACTACCAGTACTGGGCATGGGCGCTCCCGATTGCCGAGGTCTTCAATCAGACGATCTGGGACGGCAAAACCCTGGAGTGGGAGCGTTCGGAATACCCAACCTTCGGATACGCGTACACCATCATGCAGCCGATCGAAGACATGGTCTTGAAGAAGAAATAGACGTCGCCGGGCCGCCTGCGGTCATACGGCGGGCGGTCCGGGCGTTCGCAACCGAAGTGCGGCCAATTGAAAATCGCGTCCGGTGGCTTGGCCCGTCGTGACACACCAGAGGGGCAACGGTGAAGCGGTTCCTACTGAGGCGCGCAGTTCTGGGGCTTACCGCAATCATCGGCTCCACAATCATTGTGTTCACACTCACCCGAGTCGGAGGTCAAGACCCCCGCTATTTCTACCTCGGGTCAACTCCCGGCTACGGCATCTCAGAAGAGCAATGGAATGCCTGGGGGGAAAAGCTCGGCCTAAACAAGCCGTTGGTCGTCCAGTATTTCGTGTGGGTCGGCGGGGTCGTCAAGGGCGATCTGGGCAAGAGCACACGGACAGGCAAACCGGTGACTGCGCTGATACGCGAGCGAGTCGGCGCGACGGCACAGCTGGCCCTCGGGGGCTGGCTCTTCGGCACGCTGCTGGGAGTGCCGCTCGGGATCATGTCGGCCCTCCGGCGCGGGGGCATGCTCGACTACGCGGGGCGAGGGTTCGCGCTGGTGGGACAGGCCACCCCCACATTCTGGCTGGCGCTCATGGCCATCCTGCTCTTCTCCGTGCGCCTCGGGTGGTTCCCGTCGGGGACGCGGGGGGAGGGATTCGCGATCCGGAACTTCGTTCTACCGTGCATCATGCTCGGGATGAACCCGGCGGCTGCATACCTGCGGTTCACGCGGTCGTCAATGCTGGAGGTCCTTGATTCCGAGTACATCAAGCTGGCGCGCGCCAAGGGTCTGAGCAACCGCACGGTGATCTTGAAGCACGCATTCAAGAACGCGGCTCTCGTTCCGCTTACGGTGTCGGCGCTGGTCCTCGTTGGATTCATCACGGGTACTGTCGTGACAGAGACGGTCTTCTCCTGGCCGGGGATCGGCAGGCTGGCGGTCGACTCCATCTGGAACACCGATTACCCAACCCTGTCCGGACTCGTGATGCTCTTCGCGGCCGCGTACGTCGGCATGGTCCTTTTGCTCGACGTTCTATACGCGGCCCTCGATCCTCGAATCCGGTACGGGCAGGGCTAAATGGCCGTAACCACCAACCAGGTTAGAGCCCGCGCCGGTGGGGACGCGGTGTGGGTGGTCGTCCGTCCGCTGTGGGCGGGGTTCCAGTTCACGCGGCGATGGCCGGTGATCCCGCTCTTCATCATTGGAGTGTTGCTGTTCACGGCCATCTTCGCCCCATGGTTGGAGCCATACGATCCCATCGACAATCAGAACGCCTATCTGCGGCCTCCTGCATGGACGGCAGAGGGCACCCGGGCCTTCATCTTCGGCACCGATGACGTGGGACGCGACATCCTGAGCCGGATGATCGAGGCCAGCCGCATCACGGTGGTCGTCGTCCTGATCGCCGTGACTACCGGCATGGTCTCCGGGACGATCCTGGGGCTTCTTGCAGGCTACTTCGGCGGGTCCCTGCTGGACGAAGCGGTCATGCGAATCGTGGACGTCTGGGCGGCCCTTCCGCAACTGCTGATCTTGCTCGCCATCGCGCTTGTGTTCGGCCAGGGCTATGTCGTGCTGATAGCCTCGCTGGCCCTCATCTCATGGCCCGGTGCAGTACGACTGGTTCGGGTTGAGGCCCTGAAGCTCCGGAAAATGGACTACGTGGATATGGCCAGGATCTCGGGTGCGAGCAACGGGCGCATCCTTTACCGGCACATCTTGCCCGGTGTGGTGAACACGGTTCTGGTGTCTGCCACACTTTCGACGGGGAGCCTGATCATGGCGGAGGCCACGTTGAGCTTTCTTGGCGCAGGCGTGCCTGCCCCCAACCCTTCCCTGGGCGGCATGATCGCCACCGGTCGTGAGTGGCTTAGGGATGCCCCCCATCTCGCGTCCTTCCCGGGCCTGGCCGTCGCCCTGATTGTCATGGCCGGCAACTTCCTCGGTGACTGGATGCGTGACAGGTTTGACCCCAGACTTCGACAGGTCAGTTAGATTCAGCCCAGTTTCAACAGTCGGGTTGCGAACGACCCCCTCTGTGCATGACACTGCCTGAGCACGCGGTCGATCAGACCGGAAGGGTGCGGCCGGTTAGCTTTCGACCGGCATCGGCAAATTCACGGTTCCGAGCACGCATGATGGTGGCGCCGACCTCGCGGATCAGATACCTCACACGATCAGCGTCTGACATGGAGGGGTCGTTCCAACTCCCCGGGTAGAAGCCGATACCTGCCTTCTGGCAGGCGGCCCGGACAACGTCGAGGGCACGCGCCATTTCCGGAGAGTAAGGGGGGTCGTGCGCGTCCGGTTCCCCGAAGGACATCCCCATGTCGCCCGGCGCCCACTCGGCGAACCCGATGCCCGGTGTGGCTGCCATTGCTTCGACCCTGTCGAGCGATCGATGGTCCTCGAACTTAAGCCCGAGGAGCAGCTCGCCGTTCGGATTGAGCGGCCATGGGTCGGCGATCCGCACGTACTGACCCGCGTCGACGCCCCAGACTGCCGCGGCCCTTCCCTGGCCGCCCGCGCCGCGCTGGCCGACGCCGGTTCCCTTGCCGACCC
>JACPRT010000152.1 GCA_016189845.1 Chloroflexota bacterium
CCCCGCACCCAGCCCGCGGCCGTCCCCGACGGTGACGACGGCCCCCACGCCGGCGGCCACGACTCCTGCAAGGGCGACGCCGTCCCCGGCGCTCACGCCGCATCTTAGGTTGCCCACCGCCACTCCCAGACCTCCGGTCGTGACCGAGCCAGTGGCGACGGTCACGACCGAGCTCACCCTCGACATATTCGGCATCGGCGAGGAAACCATCGTTCGCGGGGCATCGATCATCGTGGCCGGGCGGACCCGCGCCGACGCCGTCCTCAGCATCAATGGCGTGATCATCCCTATGGATGCCGACGGGCGCTTCGAGGTGACGGTCGCGCTCAATCCAGGGCCGAACCTGATCGAGGTCGTCGCGAGCGACCTGGACGGCAATCAGAAGAGCCGGGTTCTCACCGTCATCGCATTGCCGGAGGCCTGAGGCATGGGAAACCGCAGGCGAAGTAACACAAGAGTAATTTCAGCCCCGTTAACGTTGCGTTGGTGGAGTCGGAAAAAGGGCTCCGCCAGGGTAACCAAGTCATACGGCAGGACTGCGATGAACGACCAGATCGACAAGCGAGCGGCGCAGACGGCGATCCAAGCCGCGTTCGCCGTGATCGCGATCCTGGCAGCAGTCCTGTTCTTCGCGTCCAGGCCGGCATACGCCGCCGCCGGAGACATCGCGGCGGTCTTCGGCACGGTGCTCAAAGTGGAGGCTCCGATCGTCCTGCTTGCCACCGACGACAGCGTAATCAAGATGTCCGTCGACGGCGAGACCGTGATCAAGATCGGCGACATCAGTGCGGGAATCAATGACATCGCAACCGGCGACCGCATCGCGGCGACTGCCGTCGAACAATCGGACGGGACGCTGCTGGGCAAGAACATCCTCGTCCGGCCGCGCGAGGGCATCCAGGTCCGCCACGTCGTTGGCATCGTGATCGCCTCGGGCGATGGCAAGACGACCATCCTCGACCGCGATGGGAACACGGTGACCTTCGACTTGCCGCCTGGGGCGCGCGTCCCTGAAGTCGGCGAGGCGATCACCGCTGTCACGCGCCGGGATCTCGTATCGGGCCGCATCGAAGCCAGGGCGACCGAGCGGGCCGAGCAGATCATCGAGCGCCTGGAGGGTCAGCTCGACAAGCTGCGGGACCGGCTTGAGGAAGAGGCCGTGATCCAGGCCGGGCGTCTGCGCCAGCTCCTGCAAGAGAACACCCGGCGGCACCTGAGCGCGCTTGCAGAAGCTGCTGGCAAGGTGAAGGCCAATGAAGACCGGGTCAGCGAGAAGGTGCGGAACGGTGCGCGCGAGAAGCTTGAGATCGCCCGCGCCAGGTACGCCGAGTCGGCCTCAAAATACGGGGTCGAGGTCGGCAACATCCAGGTCGAAGGCACGGTCGGAGCAGTCTCCGAGGACTCGTTGACCCTGGAGCTGCGCGGTGGCGGCGAAGTCGATTTCGTCGTCGACGACAAGACCGTGATCGTCGTCAAGGGCGCCGGGAACGGAACGCTGGCCGATATCAAGGCCGGGGACTTCGCGGTCGTGGACTTCGATCCCGAAGGCGACCCTGCCGCCCCTGTGGCCCGAAAAATCAAGGTGAGCGAGCCTAAACTCGACCGCGACGCAACGGCGAACCTGGATATCGGCGGCATCGACTATGTCGACGGCGTCATCTCCCATGTCGAACGCGACGTCCAGCTGGACGGGGTCGAGGCCGTTGTCATCCTCGTAAACGACGAGCGCGGCGCCAAGATCGCCATCAAGGCGACCCGTGACACCAAGATAACGGTCAATGGCACGAATGCCACGGCGGCCGACTTGAAGGCTGGCCTGCGGGCGGCAGTTACGCTTGAGGACGACCTGAAGGCCTTGTCGATCCGTGCGTACACGCCTGATGAGAACCACCGCAAGGTCGAGGGCGTGATCCGCCGGATCGATGCGGACAACCGCATCCTGGCGATCGCCCCGGCCCGCGGCGAGGTAGTGGTGGTTTCCGTAGCCGATGACAGCAAGATCGAGAAGGATGGCCACGCCGCGGGATTCGCAGACCTCCAGGTCAACGACCTCGTGCTCGGCGGCACGCGCTTCGCCCTGACCACGGGCGAGATCGTTCGCCTGATCGCCAGGTCGCCGAAGCTGACGGCGCAGGGCGTGTTGTCCGGGATCAGCCTCGAGGAGCACACGATCGCGATGCGCCCGCGCGATGGCGAACCGGTGCGGCTGCTGGTCGTCAATGAGACCGAAATCAAGGTCAAGGGCGGCGCCGGGCTGAGTTTCAGCGACCTGAAGGAGGGCCTCCAGGTGGTTGCATCGTGGCGCACGGCGGTCGTCGACGGCGTGGTCCGCAACCTTGCGACCAGCGTCGTCATCGTCCGATCTGAAAACGAAACGGTGAAGGGTACGGTTGCAAAGCTGGATGCAGAAGCTGGCGTGGTCGTAATTGAAACCGTCAGCGGCCGCGTCGTCGAACTCCACATGCCGGACGGCGACCGCAAGGTCTCGCTCGTAAAGGACGGTCAGCGGATCGAATCGCTTCGGCCGGTAGTAGCTGGCGACGAGGTCCGCAAGGCCGTGTTCGTCGAGGAGACCAGGATCCTGCTCGCCCTCGAAGTCGTCACGCCAGGTGCGGAAAGCGCCCGCGGAGAACTCGTGTCGGCGGATATCGCGGCGGGCACCATCAAGATTGCACTCAACAAGGATCGCACGCTCACCCTGGCCGTAACCGCGGGGAGCAAGTTCACCTTCAAGGGCGAGAGCGTGGCGTTCGAACGGCTTGCCGGAGACCGGCGCATTGGGCTGAGCGTGCTGTACTTGCCGGAGAACCCTCCGGCCGGGACCGATGGCACGCTGCTGGCCGCGGAAGCCATCCTGCTTGGTGAGCCGGACAAGCAACCCGATACGACCCAGGGCAGGGTCGAAATCGACGTGACCGGCGTGATC
>JACPRT010000144.1 GCA_016189845.1 Chloroflexota bacterium
CGACTACGTCGCCCTGGCCAGAGTGGCGGGGGCGTCGAACGCAAGAATCATCTCTCGCCACATCCTGCCCGGGGCCATGAACCTGGTGGTCGTATCGGCCACGCTGAGCATGGGTAGCATCATCCTGACCGAGGCGACGCTCAGTTTCCTCGGCGCCGGCATCCCGCCGCCTCACCCCTCCTGGGGGTCGATGATCTCCGAGGGCCGCCGGCATCTCGACGGCGCATGGTGGGTCGCCACCATCCCCGGGGTGTGCATATTCCTGGTCGTCATGGCCGGAAACTTCCTTGGAGACTGGCTACGCGACCATTTCGATCCCAGACTCCGGCAGCTGACCTGACCACCCGGATTCAAGGACGGAGAATCCCGGCATGCGCGACACGATCAGGATCGAAACGGGGCTCGAGGCCGCGCTCGACTCGGTGACGCTGGTGGCTGCGGGCGACCACATCTTCACGTCAGGAATCGCGCCCGATCGTCCGGGCAGCCTCGAAAGCCAGGCGCGACAGGTCTTCCAGCGGATCGCAGGACTGCTCCACGACGCCAGATCATCGCTTGACGACATCGTGCGCACGCGCGCTTTCTTTGTCGACCCCGATGGCGAATCGGCGGTCCGATCGGTGCATGCGGGCGTTTTTGGCGACCGCGGACCCGCCTTCACGGCGATCCGGATGTCATGCCTGCCCCGAGGCGTGGGTGTCGTGGTCGAGGTCGAGGCGATCCGCGGGGCCGACAAGTCGGCCACACGACACGGGCGGCACGCGAAATGGGGCGCTTCGCTGGCGGTGAAGGCGGGCGCCGAGATCTATGTGTCGGGGGTCACGGCCGACTGGCCGGGCGTCATCGCCGGTGACTCCGGGGCGGCCGGGGCGGCGGCCCCCGGCAGGCGCACCCACGAACAGCAGGTCACCGCTGTGTGCCGCGCCGTAGCCGCTGCGTGCGCGGCTCTGGGCGCATCGACCGCAGACGTGGTCGCCACTCGGCACTTCGATCCGGTCTCGGTTCACCGGCACAGTTTCCAGGGGCCCGCCCTCGAGGAGTTCCGCAAGCCCGGCGAGCCAACCTCCGCAGGCATCACCGTCGAAGCCGTGGACGGAGCGTCGACCTTCATGCTCGAAGTCGATGCTGTGGAAGGCGCCGCAGGCCGCCGGCGCAATCTGCGGACCGGACGGTCTTTCGAAGTCGAGCATCATTACTCCCGCTCGGTACGGGTAGGGGACATCGTGTACGTGGCCGGGTCGACTTCCCTGGTAGTGGGCGAGACCGTCCGCCATCCACACGAGGTGTACGGACAGGTGATCGACACACTCGAAACCATCAGGGGCACCATCGAAGGGCAGGGGCTCGCGTGGTCAGACCTGGTCCGGACGCGCAGCTACATCGTGGGCGGACCGGAAAAGCTCGAGGAGACGATCCGGGCGCTGAAGAGCGTGCTAGGGGGAATGGGAACGGTGGCCACGGTGACCGGCGTGCCGGTGCTCGGCCGGCCAGAGGTCGTGGTCGAGATCGAAGCCACCGCGGTGAAATCCGGCTAGCCTGCAGAATCCAATGACGACGCCAGCTGCCCGATCGCTGACTCCACAGGAGGTCGACGCGTTCCTCCGCACACCGGTGGTCGCGCGGCTCGCCACGGTCAGACCCGACGGCGCGCCGTACGTCGTGCCGGTATGGCAGCACTGGGATGGCCGTGCGCTCTACGTGATCCCGCGGGCGAAGTCCCGATTCGTCGATTACGTCCGACACGAGCCGCGGGTCGCCTTGTCATGCGCCGACGACGTCGATCCTGCGCACACGCGTGTCCTCGTGGAGGGCAAGGCGGAAATCCTGGAAGGGCCGGTCGTCATGGCCGGACAGATGCTGGACATCGCCAACGAGATGGCGAGGCGCTACATGGGACCCGACGGGCCAACATACCTGGCGCGGACGGCTCGTCGACCTCGCTACCTGATTCGAATCGTGCCGGCCCGGATCACGTCGTGGCGCGGCGGCGAATGGCATCCCCGTTACGTCGCAGGATAGTTACGGGGCAGGCCTCCAACCACGGTTGGTGCGATCGATCCAAATCTTGATCTCGGCTGCGTGCTCCTGATGATGGAACACGCTGTAGGTATCGATTCGGCTCCGCCAGTCCGATCCCTTCGTGAACGCGCCGTCGGGCGTGGACTGCAGGGCGTCGCGCAGGGTGCGGCGTGCCTCCTCGAGCTCGGTCAGGACCTCGGCTACCGTTTTCTTGGCCCGCCTCACCGACTGCTGTCGATTGAAGGCTTCCACCTGTCGGTCCGACAGCTCAGGGCCGAGCTCGCGCGTCGTCAGGGCGCGTGCCAACACCAGATCCCATGCAGCCACGTGGCCGACGACGTCCTTAATCGACCATTCGCCTGCCACGCCCGAGATCTCGAGATCGCTGGTGGTGAGCCGCTCGAACGAGTCCCGAAAAGCACGCCACGTGTCTTCGACCGCCGCAATGACCTCGGACTTGCTCATCGCCTATCCCGGTACTCCGAATCCAGTTTGACACTGGCTGGTGTCAAGCGTACCGTCTGCCGCGTTTTCGGACGAAGGTAAATGGCGTTGTGAGAGAGAAGGGAAACGAGATGCCGAAGGTAGGAGAGGGCGACTTTCGATACGAGCTCGACGCTTCGTGGCCGAAAATCCCCGAGGGTTGGTCGCTTGGCCTTTGTTCCGACGTCGCTGTCGACTCCAGGGACCGCGTCTTTGTGTTCAACCGGGCGCGGCACCCGATCGTAATCTTCTCCCAGCGCGGCGATTTCATCTCGTCGTGGGGCGAATGCGAGTTCAAGGACCCCCATGGCATCTTCATCGCGCCCGACGACTCCGTCTGGTTGACCGACACGCAGTTCCATGTCGTCACCAGGCACTCACCGAGCGGTGAGATGCTCCAGCAGCTCGGCGATCGGGGACGATGCTCCCCGACGGTCTCGAACCGCGGCCAGAATGGCAAGCCGTTCAACATGCCAAGCGGCGTCGCCATCAGCAAGTCCGGCGACATCTTCGTCTCCGACGGCTACGGGAACCGGCGTGTGCACCGCTTCTCAGCGAAGGGCGAACTGAAGCTGTCCTGGGGCGCACCCGGGACGGGCCCGGGCGAGTTTGCGCTCCTGCACAACGTCGGCATCGACTCCCAGGGTCGCGTTTTCATCTGCGATCGAGAGAACAGCCGCATCCAGATATTCAACCAGCAGGGCAAGTTCCTGGCCGAATGGACCGATGTGCTCAGCCCGGGCGACGTATACATGAGCCGCGACAAGCTGATCTACGTTGCCGAGCAG
>JACPRT010000149.1 GCA_016189845.1 Chloroflexota bacterium
AGTCCAAGTCTCATGTAGTTATGATACTACAGCGCCGGTTTGTGAACCGAAACGAGGGGGTTAGCGCTCCGCTGCCCTGCTGCTAGTGCGCGGTGGACCCGTCGGTGCCTTTGGTGCTCGCGCCGTCGTAGAGGCTGTCGTTCGGCGTGCCGGTGACGATCAGCTGGCTGGCACGCCAACGTCGTTGAGATTCGCGGAATGGACGTGAGGCCGTCATGACGCGATGCGCCGGCAGTATGAGGATTTCGTGAGGAGACGGACCGAGACGCCCCGGCGTGGTCGTGCTAGCCTTCGAGGCTGGGCCGAGCAGGTCCCTGGCGTGCCGCCGGGCTGACTCGGGTACTCACTCGATCCTCATATGTGAGACTCGCCAACTCATGACCTGCTCACACCGCGGATGCTCCAATACGCTATTACCGCGATTTCAGCTGGGTGTCGGCCCCTGAATCGCCTTCCCGGCGGGAGCAACGGCATTGACGAATGGCCTGGTGGCGCAGAACACACACATGGCCGCGCGCATGTTTGCCGCGGCACCGGAACCTCGACTCAACGGGCAGTTGCTCGGCGCCAGGCTCGTTGGTCACGGGGTCATGGCTGACGTAGTCATTGCAGCCACTCCCTCAGGTTTGCCGGCCGCCTGCGAGGTGGCTCGACTCCTTCGGGCTCCGATGGACGCCGCTGCAGCCGCGGAGCTGTTTCGCTACGAGGAAACCCTCCAGGGAGACCTCTCCAGGGCGCGCGTCGTCATAGTCGATGACGTGATGGTGTCGGGCGCAGCTATGAAAGCCGCGGTCGAATCGGCACGCGGGCGCGGGGCGGGTCAGATCGTCATTGCTGTTTCAGCAGCGTCACCTCGCGCGGTGGAGGCCATGCTGCCGCTCGTTCAGTCCGTGCACACCCTCAGCCGGACCTGAGGAACCTGCGCTCGAATTCCTCCAGGATGCCAGGCAGCCGGTCGCCCCTCATACGTTTCTCATGAACGCGGTGCGACTGCTTATCCATCCATCACGGCGGCTGACGACAATCGAGTCCTGACGGGCCGCAACAGGGGCAAGACGTATGTCGAATCCCAAGACCCAGGACGGGTTGGACGTATCCATACGCCACGCCGGCGTGAGCCTCGACGGTGACCTCGTCATCCCCGCAAATGCGCACGCCACGATCGTCATGGTGCCGGGGGCAGGCGCCGATCGCCGAACCCCGCGCAATATGTTTGTCGCATCGGAGCTGAACGGCGCGGGCTTCGCAACTTTGCTATTCGACCTCCTGACGCGGGACGAGGCGGGGGAGGACGCTCGCGCAGCCCGATACCGGTTCGCGATTGATCTGCTGGCCGGTCGCGCTGGCGCCGCGATCGACTTTGTCGCCGGATACCCGCAGACCGCCGGAATGCCTATCGGGTTGTACGGGGTGGGGACTGGCGCGGCCGCGGCTCTGGCCAGCGCAGCGGAACGGCCCGGGACTGTGGGCGCCATCGTCTCGCGAGCAGGCAAGACGGAGCTGGCGTGGAGCTACCTGGGCCGGGTCACCGCTCCGACGCTGTTTCTTGTCGGCGGGAACGACCCCAGGGTGGCCATGCTCAACCAGATGGCCCTCAAGGCGGTCGCCGGCGAGGCTCGACTCGAGATCGTCGTTGGGGCAGGGCACCTGTTCGAGGAAGCCGGCGCTCTAGGTGCGGTGGCGAGTTTCACGGTTCAATGGTTCCAGAAGCATCTTGGAAGGATTCCGGCCAGTTCAGGCGTTCGGTGACGCGGGTTGATCACGATCGAAGGAGGGAGGGCGCGATGCTGGTCAAGGACGTCATGGCAGTTGGCGCGATAACCATCCATCCCAGCGGGACGGTCGCCGAGGCGGCCGATCTCATGCACCGGGAGAACGTGGGGATGCTTGTGGTCGAGGACGGTTCGGCGATCCAGGGGGTCGTTACGGACAGGGACCTGCTGGTTGGTTGCATCGGCGATTACCACCACCCGAAGGTGTGCCAGGTGGGCCGGCACATGAGCAAGCCCGTGACGACGACCGAGGCGGGCCTCGACGCCCTCGAGGCGGCCAGGATGATGCGGCGCCACAGGATCCGGCGCCTGCCAGTGCTCGAAGATGGCCAACTCGTTGGCGTCGTGTCCTTCTCGGACATCGCCCGGTCGGTCCAGCAGGCGGTCCACGACGTCCTGATAGGGTTCGCGAGCCCCAAAGAGGCGAAGACGCCTCGTAGGATCGGCCGTGTTTCGCACTACTTCTCGAAGATCGGAGTGGCAGGTCTGGACCTGGACCAGCCGATCCGCAAGGGTGACCGGATCTACATCTCGGGCCACACCACCGACTTCGAGCAGACGGTCGGGTCGCTGGAGATCAACCACGAGCAGGTGGACTTCGCGACGCCTGGTCAACCGGCAGCGATCAAAGTCCGCGGGCGGGCGCGCCCCGGCGACGGGGTTTTCGTGGAGGCCGAAGCGGCTTAAACCCGACCAGGCCTTTTCGGCGATGGGAGATGCGGCCTTGGGCATCATCGCCGCGCCGATCTGCACCCTCGGGTCGTAGACAGCGGATGGGATAACCTTTGCGGAGGACATGCTGCGCTCGTTCGGCGCCCGGTCCCACCGCGATCCACGCTCGCAGATCCGTTGGAGGCCCGGACCATAGAAAACCTGAGGAAGGTCGGGGTGGACGCCCTCGTTCCGATCGGCGGCGAGAACACGCTTGGCGTCGCCTCGAGGTTGTCACAGGCGGGTGTAAAGCTGGTAGGCGTCCCCAAGACGATCGACAACGACCTGGGTGCTACCGACTACTGCGTCGGCTTCGACACGGCCGTCAACGAGGTGATGCGGGCCATCGACCGGCTCCATCCCACGGCCGAGGCCCAGGGACGGGTCATGATCGTCGAAGTCATGGGTCGTGACGCCGGGTGGATCGCCACCCTCGGTGGCCTTGCTGGCGGGGCGGACATCGTGCTGGCGCCCGAGTTTCCGTTCACGATCGATGAGGTCTGCCAGCGGCTGCGGCAGCGGCATGAACAGGGCGGCCGAGAATACAGCATCCTGGTCGTGGGCGAAGGCGCTTCACCCGAGGACTTCAAAGGTCAGATTGTGCAGGACACCGATCTGGACGCCTTCGGACACGCGAAGCTGGGCGGAATCGGTCACCTGCTGGCGTTGGAAATCGAAAGGCGGACCGGCTACCAGACCCGCGTGACAGTGCTGGGCTACACGCAGCGGGGCGGGTCCCCCTCTGCGTTCGACCGCATCCTTGCGACACGCCTGGGGGTCCGCGCCGTCGAAGAGGTCGCAAAGGGCAACTTCGGCGTGATCGTCGCCTTGCAGGGCACCAGGATCGTGCCCGTCCGGATACAGGCCGCGGTGGCCCAGGTGCGCCGCACGGACCCCGAACTCTACGCGATGACCAGGCTGTTCGCGTAAGCCGTAGAATCACGTCTATGACGATCAAGTTTTCGGCGAAGAGCCCTGGAAAGAAGAGCGACGCCGTCGAGGTCCGCTACGACTGCGCCTGTGGATGCCACCCGGTCGCCAGGTACACGCGCGGATCGACAGAGGCTGGTCACGAACACTGCTGCTGCGGAATCGTGCACTTCGCGGGGCAAGCCGCGGAATCACAGTTGCGAAGCTACCTGGCGGAACGGAAGGCGGACGGGCGCGACACTCCAGAAACCAGGTATTCGCTCGCGCTGGATTCGGTCCGCGCGCCCTGGGGCGAGTCGATCGAAATCGCCTACGCCGTTCCCACGTCCGGGTCTGCCTGAACCACTACTCCCGATCCGCCTCTTGGCAGCGGCGTAGCCGCTACTCGACAGGCGCCGCTTCGCGGGCCTGGCCGACTACGATGTCCCGAAGCGCCTGATCGACAGCCCGGGCGATGTCCGAGTTGGACACGATCCCGATCAGTCGTCCATTGTCCGCCACGGGCAGTCGCCGGATGCCGCGCTCAGCCATCAGGTGGGCGGCGTCGAGGACGTCCATCTCGGCATCGATCGTTGTCACCGGGCTGGTCATGTGCTGTCCGACCGTCGTCCGGTTGACGTCGTGCCCGTGTGTGATTGCGCGCACGACGAGGTCGCGGTCGGTGATGATTCCGCTGATGCCCCCGTCATCGACGACGACCAGGCAACCGATTCCGAACGACCGCATGTACCGCGCGGCATCGACGATCGATCGCTCGGGCGAAATCGTCTTGACATTGGATTTCATGATCTCTTCGACTTTCATCTCTGTGGCCTCCTGAGCGGTATGGGCTCGCGTGGACCCGCGGTCAGTCGCTCAATGACTCACAGGTTGCGGCGCGGGTGGTGAAACCAGCATGAAGATCGGGGGGCCTGTCGTGAGGATAGGCTGAGGGGCCCGATCAGATCGGCGGCCGGTCTTCGCGATAGCTCCCGGTCGCGCGCCTTGCCGGGGAACTCTCGGAAGAACTGTCTATAGTCTGAGACCATGGTAAAATAGCTCTATGGAGTCAATCGCGATATCGAAATTCAAGGCCACCTGCCTGGCTGTCCTGGAAAAGGTGCGCCACACTGGTCAGCCGGTCCTGGTCACGAAACGCGGCGAACCCATCGCAGAGATCGTGCCGGCGTCGCGGCCCGCCGACGGCAAGCGGCGGCTCGGCATGTTCGCGGAGAGCGGAAAGATCGTTGGCGATATCGTGGCCCCCGTAGTCGAAGAGGGGGAGTGGGAGAGCCTGGGCCCGTGAGGCTGCTGCTCGACACGCACATATGGATCTGGAGCCTGCTCGAACCCGGGCGGCTGTCGCGTCGAGTCGCGCGGAGGCTGGAGGATCCCGCCAATGAGCTCTGGCTGTCGTCAATCAGTGTCTGGGAGACGTTACTTTTGGCGGAGAGAGGGCGGATCCGACTCGATGTTCCTCCAATCCGCTGGATCGAGGCTGTCTTGCGTGCCTTCCCGGTCCGAGACGCCGCCCTGACGCGCGAAGTTGCCACAGTCAGCAGAGCGGTGGATCTTCCCCACCAGGATCCTGCGGACCGGTTCATCGCCGCGAGCGCGATCGTCTATGAGCTCGCACTCGTGACTGCGGACGAACGGCTTCTCCGGTCGAAGAAGTACCGGACGATATCGAACGCGGATCAGGCTCCGGCATGAAGTCCGCGCTGTTCTACGGCGGGAAAGACATCCGGGTGGAGGAAGTGCCCATCCCTGAGCCCGGACCGGGCGAGGTGCTGGTGCGCGTGCGATCGGCCGGGGTTTGCGGGAGCGACCTGCACAACTACCGGGGCAATCGGCCGGCTTCGTTGAGCGTCCCGTGGCAGCAGGGTCACGAGCTTGCCGGAGAGGTAGTCTCACTCGGCGAGGGAGTGACCGGCCTGAGCGTCGGCCAGCGGGTCGGGATCGAGGCGGAGCACCTGGTGGGCTGCGGCCGGTGTCGACACTGCGCGGCAGGGCAGTACCATCTATGCCCGGACCGGGGAGTCATCCACGGCGAGAAGCATGGGAGCCACGGCTTCTCGGAGTATGACGTCTGCATCGCGCGGAACTGCCGCCCGCTCCCCGACCACATCTCGTTCGACGCCGCGGCTCTGCTCGACTGCTATGCCTGTGGCGTCCACGCAGTGAACCGTGTCTCCCTCACGCCCGACGACACCGTAGTAATCCTGGGCGCGGGCGCCATTGCAATGACGCTCGGTCAGGTGGCGAAGGCGTACGGCGCGGCGCGAGTCGTCATGGTCGGCACCCGGCGGGCGCCGCTCGACACGGCGGTGAAAGCGGGGTCGGCGGACGAGGTGATCGTGAACTCGGAGCAGGACCCGGTAGAGGCGGTGACGGGGCTCACCGGCGGAGATGGCGCCCCGGTCGTGTTCGAGACGGTTGGCGGTACAGCACAGCTTCTCGGCCAATGCATGTCGATGGCCCGTCGAGGAGGCGTGGTGAGCGTCATGGGCCTCTTCATGAAGCCGCAATCGATAGACGCCTCGCTCGGGATGCAGAGGGAGCTGACCGTGCAGTGGTCCAACAGCTTCTCGACCTGGCGGGGGCAGTCCGAGTGGGAGACTGCGCTGAATCTCCTATGCACGGGACGGCTCAATCCGGACCCGATCATCACCCACCACTACCCGCTGGACCGCATCGCGGACGCCTTCGCCGCCGCGGACGACAAGCGCTCTTCAAGTGCGATACGGGTGATGGTGCACGGGTAGGGGAAGCCCCCCCATTGACCTGCATCGAGACGTACGGATAAAATCCGTACAGTATTTCATAGATCGGGGGTGCCATATTGGCGACCACTGCAGCGCGCGAAGACAGGATCGAGTTGCGGGCGACCAGGGAAGAAAAGCGGCTCCTGGCGACGGCCGCCGCCTACGAGAGGCTGGACGTGACCAGCTTCATCATGCGAACTGTGTTGCCCGCCGCCCGCGAAGTTGTGGACCGGGCCGAGCGCATCGTCCTTACCGAGCGTGACACTGCGCGCATCCTTGAGTTGTTAGAGAACCCGCCCAGGCCGACCCCTGCCCTGATGGCTGCCGCGCGGCGTCGTGCTGCACGCATGTAGTCCCGGCTGGTGAATTGGTGTGAGGAGCCCATCGGCAGGCATCATGACCGTGAGGCCTTCGATTGTGGCTCGCCCAGCCTCAACGAATACCTCGCCCGCTACGCCCGCCAGAACTATGAGACTGGAGGCGCTAAGACCTTCGTCGCGGTATCTCCGGCGGAACCAACGCGAGTCCTGGGTTTCTATTCGATCAGCCCCGGCGCTATCGAGTTCGCCCGGGTACCGGCGAAACTGACCCGGAAACTCGGCCGCTACGAGGTGCCCGTCTTCCGACTCGGTCGCCTTGCCGTCGATCTGCCGGTGCAGGGTCAAGGACTTGGGGGCGACTTGTTGCTGGCGGCCGGCGAGCGCGCCCTGGCCGTTGCATCGGAAGTAGGCGGCGTAGCGCTTGCCATCGACGCGAGGGATGAGAACGCAGCACGATGGTACGAGGGGTTCGGCGCGGTGCCTTTACTTGATGACCCGCTCAAGCTCATCCTTCCGCTCAGCGTCATTGCCGATGCGATAAGAACGGCTGGAAGGCGGCGAAGCCGATAGTTCCCAGGAACTCGCCTCGGAGGCCCATCCCGGTTCTTATTCGCGTCTAATGTCGAGCACCCAACCTGGCAGTACGGTCGAGATGTACACCTGAGCATGCAAAGAGGACGGCCATGATGTGGGGCTATAACTGGGGCGTAGGTTGGGGCTGGATGCTAC
>JACPRT010000160.1 GCA_016189845.1 Chloroflexota bacterium
ATAATTCCAGCCCTTGGCAGATTTGAAACAACCCCTGACCGTCAGCTATGGAGAAGGTCCATGCCGGCATTTGCCGTGATCGGCGCCCAGTGGGGCGACGAAGGCAAAGGTAAAGTAATCGACTTCCTCGCCGGCAACGCCAGGATCGTAGCTCGCTACAGCGGGGGCAACAACGCCGGCCACACGGTCATCAACGACGCCGGCACGTTTGCTTTCCACCTTGTGCCGTCAGGCGTCTGCTGGCCGCACACCCAGAACATCATCGGAAACGGAGTCGTGGTCGACCCGGATGTTCTCCTGACGGAGATCGGCGACCTCAAGCGGGCGGGGCTCAACCTGAAGGGCCTGGCGATCAGCGAGCGCGCCCACATCGTGATGCCCTACCACGTGCAGCTCGACATCCTCGAGGAGAAGCGTCGAGGCGCGGGTGCGCTGGGAACGACCGGTCGCGGCATCGGACCGGCCTACATCGACAAAGTGGCCCGCACCGGGTTCCGGATGGGCGAACTGCTGAACCCCGAAGAAATGGCGGTGCGCCTGCCGGAGATCGTCAAGCACAAAAACGAGATCCTCACGAAGATCTACGGCGCTCCGCCGATCGACGCCGGCGCCATCCTCTCGAAGGTGCAGACCTGGGCGCCAAGGCTGGCGCCATATATCAAACAGGTGGAAGACCTGGTCGAAGAGGCGTTATCGAAGGGTGAAAACGTGATACTGGAGGGCGCACAGGGCGCCCTGCTGGACATCGACCACGGAACCTACCCGTATGTGACCTCCTCGAGCCCAACGGTGGGCGGCGCCCTGACCGGCTCCGGGCTTTCGCCCCGAGCCTTCGGCGGCGTGACAGGCGTCTTCAAGGCGTACTGCACGCGCGTGGGCGGCGGGCCGTTCCCGACCGAGCTCACCGGCGAGGTCGGGGAGCATATTCGCACCAAGGCCAAGGAATTTGGAGCGACCACCGGCAGGCCGCGCCGCACCGGCTGGTTCGACGCCGTCGCCGGACGCTACAGCGCGCGGGTCAACGGCTTCGACACGATCGTCGTGACGCGCTTGGACATCCTCGACGGCATCGACCCGATCAAGGTCTGCGTCGCCTACGCGCTGGACGGGCACCGGATCGACCGCTTCCCCCTCGAGGGAGGGTCGCTCGAACGGTGCGTCCCGATCTACGAGAAGCTGGAAAGCTGGACGAAATCCACCTACGGGGTCACGCGCGAGAAGGACCTCCCGGCGGCGGCGCTCGCGTACGTGCGCCGCATCGAGGAGCTGGTCGGCGTGCCGGTCAGCATGATCTCGACCGGCCCACGCCGGCACGAGACCCTGGTCCTCCGGGACATCTTCGGCAAATAGCGATCCGGGACCGGACGGCCTACGGCGTGTACCTGGACTCCGGCGGGATGTCCGGCTTGTAGCGGTCCATTACCGGGTCGAATCGCTTCTTGAACCCTTCGTCGGGCTCGACCATCGGAAGCCGCGGCTTGCCTACGTTCCAGCCTGCCCGGTTCACCGCGTACTTGATCGGGATCGGATTGGTCACCCAGAAGAGCGCGTTGAAGATCGGGAGCATGCGGCGATGCTCGCCCGCCGCGGCTTCGATGTCGCCCTCGAGCACCTTGCCCATCATGCCCTTGATCTGAAGGCCCATGATGTTGGAGGCGACGCTGACGATCCCGTAGCCGCCGGTGCACATGATCGAGAACGTCTCGTTGTCGTTGCCGCTCCAGACCCTGAATCCCGAAGGGGCGCCGTCGATCACCTTCGTTATCTGGTCCGGCATGCTCGACGCTTCCTTTACACCAACGATGTTCGGCACCTTCGCAAGGCGCAAGGTCGTCTCGTCGGTCATGTTGAGCGCGGTGCGGCCAGGCACGTTGTAGAGCAGGCACGGCGTGTGCACCTTTTCGGCAATCGCCTTGAAGTGCTGGAACAGGCCCTCTTGTGGCGGCTTGTTGTATGCCGGAACCGTCAGCAGCAGCCCATCGACGCCAAGTTTCTCCGCCTCGATCGAAAGCTCGATCGACTTTCGAGTGTTGTTGTCGGTGGTCCCTGCGATCACCGCCGCGCTGCGGCCGACCGCCTCCTTGACCTCGCCGAAGAGGCGCAGCTTCTCCTCGTCGGACATGGACGGCGCTTCACCCGTGGTGCCGCCAATCACGAGCCCGTCCGTGCCCGAATCTACGAGCGCCTTTGCAAGCTTGCGCGCCTTCGGGTAATCGACCTCGCCGCCGGCGTCGAACGGCGTGATCATGGCCGTAAGAAGTCGCCCGAGTTCCACCATTTCGGTCTCTCCTATTCCCGCGGGCCCGATGCGACGAGTGTTGCCGGTTTCAGAGCGCCCCTGCGGACTGCTTCGTCGAGGATCTGGAGCGCGTTCAGCGCGGCGCCCTTGCGGAGGTTGTCGCAGCTGAGCCACAGCGCCAGTCCGGACGGATGCGACATGTCTTTGCGAATTCTTCCGACGTACACGGCGTCCTTGC
>JACPRT010000151.1 GCA_016189845.1 Chloroflexota bacterium
CGAAATCGAAGCTGCGGTGGGGTGAGCTACGCGGCGGACTTCGCCGACGGAGGCGCCATCGTCACTCGCCTGCCGTTCTCGTCGACAAGCATCGGAGGCGTGGGAGTCGTGATCGAACTGGCGTCGATGACGCACTTGCGCACGTTGGTGAGCGTCGGCAGCTCGTACATGATGTCGAGGAGTGTCTTCTCGACGATCGACCTCAGCCCGCGCGCCCCGGTCCCTCGCTTCTTCGCCTCTTCGGCGGTGGCTTCGAGGGCTTCCTTCGTGAACTCGAGTTCGACCCCGTCCAGCTTGAACAGAGCCTGGTACTGGCGGATGAGGGCGTTCTTCGGCTCGGTCAGCACACGCACGAGTTCCTTGCGGTCGAGGTCGGTGAGGCCGACGATGATCGGCAGCCTGCCGATGAATTCCGGGATGAACCCGAACTGGAGGAGGTCGGCCGGGGTGACCTCCGTAAAGATCGACTTGCGGGCCTCTTCCTCGTCGACGCTACTCAGGTAGTCGTTCTTGAATCCGATCGACGACCGCCCGCGACTGAGCCGTCGTTCGATGATCTTGTCGAGTCCTTCGAACGCACCGCCCAGGATGAACAGGATGTTGTTCGTGTTGAGCTGTATGAACTCCTGGTGCGGATGTTTTCGCCCGCCCTGCGGCGGCACGTTCGCCACGGTGCCTTCCAGGATCTTCAGCAGCCCTTGCTGGACGCCTTCGCCTGAGACGTCCCGCGTGATCGAGGGGTTCGCAGACTTGCGTGCGATCTTGTCGATCTCATCGATGTAGACGATCCCCTGCTCGGCGCGCTGGATGTCGAAGTCGGCGGCCTGGATCAGCCGCAGCAGGATGTTCTCGACGTCCTCGCCCACGTAACCCGCCTCGGTGAGTGAGGTCGCGTCGGAGATCGCGAACGGCACGTCGAGGATCCGGGCGAGCGTCTGCGCGATGTACGTCTTGCCGCAACCGGTCGGGCCGGCAAGCAGGACGTTTGTCTTGGCGAGTTCGACGTCGGAGTCGCCGGCAGGCCGCCAGATCCGCTTGTAATGGTTGTAGACGCCGACGCTTACGACCCGCTTGGCCTGCTCCTGGCCGATGATGTAGTTGCTCAGCTGCTGGAACAGTTCCTTCGGGGTGCGCGGGCGTCCCTCGGCCGCGGGGACCTGCGCCCGTTCCTCGGTGATGATCTGGTGGCACTTGACGACGCACTCGTCGCAGATGAATGCGCCGCGGCCAGAACCCGCGATGAGGCGTTTGACCGATTTCTGCGGTTTCCCGCAGAAAGAGCAGGCATAGCTCTCGCCGCCGCCCGTATTCGCCGGCCCGTTCAAGCGTCTACCGCTGGTCATCTGCGCTCCTGCTTGGAACTAGGTCTTGGCGCCGGCGCCGTTCTTGGACGCCCCCTTGACCGGGGGCGCAAGCACCTCGTCGACCAGGCCGTACTCGACCGCCTGCTCGGCGTTCAGGTAGTAGTCGCGGTCGGTATCGCGGGCAATCCGCTCATAAGGCTGGCCGGTGTGGTCGGCCAGCATCTGGCGGATCTTGTCCTGCAGCCGCAGCAGCTCACGTGCGGCGATCTCGATGTCAGAAGCCTGGCCCTGGGCGCCGCCGAGCGGCTGGTGCATATGGATCGTCGAGTTCGGCAGTGCGTAGCGCTTGCCCTTGGTACCGGAGGTCAACAGCACCGTCGCCATGCTCGCGCACATGCCGACGCAGATCGTTGAGACGTCGGCTGGAATGTGCTGGATGGTGTCGTAGATCGCGAGCCCGGAGCTGATCACTCCGCCCGGCGAGTTGATGTAGAGGCTGATGTCCTTCTCGGGGTCCTCACGCGCCAGGTACAGCAGCTGGGCGACGATCAGGTTAGATACATGGTCGTTGATCGGCGTGCCCAGGAACACGATGCGCTCCTTCAGGAGCAACGAGTAGATGTCGAAGGCGCGCTCGCCGCGCGCGCCCGACTCGATGACCATTGGGATGATGCTCTCGGGCCTGCTCAACATGGGCTCATCCTTGGTTGACTGGCGCGACCGGCTCGGCCGCGACGCTGGGTTGTTCGGTCGTCTGCTGGACTGTATCTGCGAGGCGTTCGAGCGCCTTCCGTCGCGTAAGCAATGATCGAACGTTGTCCCGTGTGGCTTCGGTCTCCAGCGATCCGGTCTCCTGGGGCGTGCGCGCGCTGGCCCGCAACCGCTCCAGCTCGGCGCTCACTTCCTCATCGGTGACCGATACGCCTTCGGCTTTGACCAGCTCCTGGAGCACCAGAGCGCGCTTGACGCGCCGGTCGGCGCTTCCCCTGGTCTCGTTCACGAGCTGCTCGCCGGTCTTCCCCGCCGACTGCATGTAGTCCTGGAAGGAGATCCGGTAGCGCGCCAGCGCCTCCTGCTGGTCCACGAGGAGGTGCTCGATCTCGTGCTCGATCATCAGGGGCGGGATTTCGAACTTGGTGCGGTCGATAAGCGCGTCCATGGCCTTGCCCTCGAGCAGGTTACGATGCGCTTCACTGGCCTGCTTTTCCAGCTCGGTGCGCACCTTTGCCCGCAGTTCCCCGAGTGTCCGGACGCCTTCGCCGAGGGATTTCGCGAACTCGTCGTCGAGCGCGGGCAGGTTCTTCTGCTTGACTCCGGCCACCGTGACCGAAAAGTCGCCCGGCTTGCCGGCGGCGGCCGTATCACGGAAGTTATCTGGAAGCTTCAGAGTGAAGCTCTTCGATTCGTTGGCCCGCATGCCTTCCAGCTGCGCGGCGAAGCCCGCCGCGGGGTACGTGGAATCGGCCTTGAGGATGTATTCGGTGTCCTTGCCGGCGAGAACGACGCGATCCCTGACCTTGCAGTCGACGGTCCCGAGCACTGCCATGTCTTCCATGGCCAGCGGCCGGTCGACCGGCTCAAAGGTCGCCTGGCCCTCGCGGACGCGGCCGATGACGGATTCGACCCGGTCGTCGGTGACCGGCTCCGGCTTGTCGTCGAACCTGAGGCTCTGGTAGTCGCCGAGTTCGACGACCGGCTTCAGCGGCACGGTGGCCTTCAGCTTCGGCAGGGGCTCTCGCTCGACTACCGACACGTGCGGGGTGGACGTGGCCTCCAGGCCCTGCGTCTCGATCGCCTTCGTGACGCTCGCCGGGACCAGGCTTTCGAGCGCTTCTTCGACGAGCCGCTCGCGCCCGTACTGGCGCTCGAAGATTGGCCGCGGAGCCTTGCCCTTGCGGAATCCGGGTACTGCGACTCGCCCGACCAGCCGGCGATACGCCCGTGCCAGGTGTTCCTCGAGCTCCTCGGCGTCCACGTCGATGTGGAGCACAGCCTGCCGGTCAACGATGGCGTCTTGGGTAACTTTCACGCAGGACTCCGGGCGCGCTGAACAAAGGGCGAGTACAGATACGATTCACGTTTGAGTATAGCATGCAGCTACGGCCCTCCCGGGCCCGGTGACACGGCGCTACGAACTGGCCGTGGCGTCCGGCGGCGTGACCGTGACGATGTGGAGCTCTTCCAGCTGGTCTCCGGAGATCGGCCCCGGCGATTCGAACATCGGGTCCATCGCAGTCTGGGTTTTTGGGAACGCGATCACTTCTCGGATCGACGTTTCGCCGCCCAGGAGCGCGCACAGGCGGTCGAGACCGAGGCCCATGCCCGCGTGCGGTGGCACCCCGTATTCGAATGCCCGCAAGAAGTGTCCGAACCGGATATCGACGTCCTGCTGGGTGTAGCCGATGATCTTGAAGACTTTCTCCAGCATCTCCGGGCGGTGGATCCGCACGCTGCCACTGCCAAGCTCCCACCCGTTGCACGTAAGGTCGTACTGCTGGGCGTGGACCCTGCCGGGGTCCTGGTCCATGAGAGCCACGTCGACCTCGCGCGGCGCGCTGAACGGGTTGTGAGCCGACTCCCAGCGCTTCTGGTCCTCGTTGAAATCGAACATCGGGAAGTCGGTGACCCACGCGAAGTGGAATAGGTTGTCGTCGACGAGGCCAAGGCGGCGGCCGAGCGTGTTACGCAGGTTGTTGAGCGCGACCGCGGCGACCTTCTCCTTCGCGGCGATGATCAGGACGAGGTCGCCCGGCGATGCCTTTGTGCGGCGGCCGATTTCCTTGATCACGTCGAGGTTCACGTGCGACTTGATGGGCGAGCGAACGTCGCCGTCGGCGATCTGGTCGATCGACGCCGGGCCCTCCGCGATCGCCACACTCACCAGGCCACCTGCGCCGCTGCTCTTCGCGATGTCGATGAGTTCGTCCAACTGTTTGCGGGTGTAGTCGGCGCAGCCTGGGACGGCAACCGCTCGGACGACGCCTCCAGACTGAACCGCCGACTCGAATACGCGGAAGCCGGCGCCGGCGGCCACCTGGGTCAGGTCTGCGAGCTCCAGTCCGAACCGCAGGTCCGGTTTGTCCGAGCCGAAGCGGAGAACTGCCTCCTCGTGGGTGAGGCGGGTGAAGGGCGTGATGAGTTTGGCGTCCGGGCGCAATTCGCGAACGATCCGCGTGTAGAGCCCCTCGACGACCGCGTGCACGTCCTCCTGGTGGACGAAGCTCATCTCGAGGTCGAGCTGCGTGTGCTCGGGCTGGCGGTCGGCGCGCAGGTCCTCGTCGCGGAAGCAGTGCGCAATCTGAAAATACCTCTCGACGCCGGACACCATCAGGATCTGCTTCAGCTGCTGCGGAGTTTGCGGCTGGGCGTAGAACTTGCCGGGATGGACGCGGCTCGGGACGACGTAGTCGCGGGCGCCCTCGGGCGTGCTCTTGAGGAGGATGGGAGTCTCCACATGCAGGAAGCCGCGTTCCTCCAGGTGGTCCCACATGATGTGGGTCACCTTGTGCCGGAGGCGCAGGAGTTCCTGCATGCGTGGCCTGCGCAGGTCTATGAATCTGTAGCGCAGCCGCACGTTTTCGTCGGCCGGGGGTTCGTCTGCGACCTCGAAGGGAGGCGTCTTCGAGCTGTTCAGCACGGTGGCCGACTCGACCACGAGTTCGACATCGCCGGTGGGCATGTTCGGGTTCTCGGCGCCCGGCTTCCGCCTGGCTATAGTCCCCGTAGCCTGGACCACCCATTCCGAACGGAGGGTTTCGGCCAGGTTGTGAGCATCTGCGGCGGTGGCCGGGTTGAAGACGGTCTGAAGGACTCCGGAACGGTCCCGGAGGTCGATGAAG
>JACPRT010000146.1 GCA_016189845.1 Chloroflexota bacterium
AGCGAGGCCGGGGACTTTCCTTCCTCACACCTCGTACGCCAGATCCACTCGGCCCCGAGCAGGTGGGCGAACGTCCCTCGCAGGCTCTCGTAGTTCATGGCCGAGGTCTTGATGAAGTCCGCTTTGGAAACCTTCGCGGCCGCATCCAGCACCCTGGCATTCGCCCAGTAGTTATAGTCGAACAGGTCCCGGATCTCCTGGGTTTTCAACGTCGTTCAACTCCTGTCAGGGGAGCGCCTTATCGCGCTTCAAGCAAAGAGGCCCCCCGACCGTATCGGGAGGCCTCTGCACGCATCGCTGACGGGTGTGTTTACCCCTTGCGGCCGTTCCGCGCCGCGGCAGGCACGGTTTCGGCCTGTGCCTTCGCCACCGCCTCGGCGGACTTGAGGCTCGACTCGTACAGGTGGCACGAGACCCAGTGCCTCGTCTTCTCCTCGGCCAGTGCCGGCCGCAGATCCTCGCAGACGGCGCCGATCTTCACCGGACACCGCGGGTTGAACGTGCAGCCGCTCGGCGGATTGATCGGGGAGGGCACCTCTCCCGGCAGGATGATCTCTTCACGTTTGATGTCCGGGTGCGACGGCAACGCGGCCGAGATCAATGCACGAGTGTAGGGGTGCATGGGATCGTCGAAGAGCGGGTCGGTGTCGCCCATTTCGACGATCTTGCCGAGGTACATGACCGCCACGCGGTGGCACATGTACCGCACCGTAGCCAGGTTGTGGGCGATGAGCATGTATGCGAGGCCGTGCTGCTTCTGCAGGTCGACCAGAAGGTTCATGATCTGTGCACGGATCGAAACGTCGAGCGCGGATACCGGCTCGTCGAGTACAACCAGCTTTGGGCTCAGGGCGAGCGCGCGTGCGATTCCAATGCGCTGCCTCTGGCCGCCCGAGAACTCGTGCGGATACAGGTTGGCCTGGTACGGGTTGAGGCCCACCTCGGTCAGCAGCTCCCCGACGCGGGTGGTGATCTGCTGGCGGGTCATGTTGGTTGCGATCTCCATCGGCTCGCCGACGATCGCCCGGACTCGCATGCGTGGGTTGAGCGAGGACCACGGGTCCTGGAACACTGCCTGTACGTTGGTGCGGAAGTTATGGCGGGTGTCCCCGTCCATCTTCAGGATGCTCTTGCCTTCGAACGAGATGTCGCCACCCGTCGGCCGCTCGAGGTTCAGGACCATCTTGGCGGTGGTCGTCTTTCCGCAGCCGGACTCGCCGACTACTCCGAACGTCTCACCGGCCCGAATGTCGAAACTGATGTCGTCGACGGCCTTGAGGTGGGACTTGCCTCCGAACAGGGCAAGGCCGCGCGACACGGGAAAATACTTCCTGAGACGCGTCGTCCGGAGGAGGACTTCTTCCTTGGGGGTGGCGAGGTGGGCCATCCCGGTGACGGCGTTGGGCTTCTGCGCGGGCGTGGTGGTCATCGGATCTTCCCCACCTGCTCCCAGTTCCAACAAGCGGACACATGCCGCTCTTCAGCGCTAAACAATGGTGGGTACTCCTCTTTGCAACGGTCGATTACGTACGGGCACCTGGGCGCGAACGAGCAGCCCGCCGGCAGGTTGTACAGCGCGGGCGGCTGGCCGGCGATGGCGTAGAGCCGGTCCGTCTTCTCCTCCAGCTTCGGCACGGAAGCCAGAAGCGCCTCTGTGTACGGGTGCTTGGGGCGGTTGAAGATCTGCCTGACGTCGCCGGTCTCGACGATCTTGCCGGCGTACATGACCGCCACGCGATCGCACATCTTGGCGACGATGCCGAAGTCGTGCGTGATGAAGATGATCGCGAGGCCGGTCTCGGCCTGGATTTCCTTCAGGAGCCGCAGGTACGCGGCCTGGATCGTCACGTCGAGCGAGGTCGTGGGCTCGTCGGCGATTAACACGAGCGGCTCACAGGAGATCCCGATTGCGCCAACGACGCGCTGGCGCATTCCGCCCGAGAGCTGGTGCGGATAGTCCTTGATCCGTGTCTCCGGCGCAGGGATTCGCACCTTGCGTAATGCGTCGATGATCTTGGCGAGGAGGGTCCGTCCCCGCAGGCCCTGGTGGATGCGGATGGCCTCTCCGACCTGGTTCTCGACGTTGAACACGGGATTCAGGGCGGTCATCGGGTCCTGGAGGATCATCGACACCTTGGAGCCGCGCACCTTCTACATTTCGGACTCTGAGAGCTGGAGCAGATCGACGCCGTCGAGGATCACCTGGCCGCCGACGATGTGGCCGGGCGGCGACGGGATCAGGCGCATGACCGATAACGATGTGACCGATTTCCCGGAGCCAGACTCCCCTACGATGCCGAGGGTCTCGCCCTTGTGGAGTTCGAAGCTGAGGCCGTCGACAGCCTTGACCGTGCCCCACCGGGTCGTGAAGTAGGTCCGGAGGTCCTTGACCTCCAGGATCATCTCTTCCCGGACGGTCGATGGTCCGAACGAATCGCGATCCGCTGCGCGGGTCGTGGGCGCGGACGGTGCTGTGTTGACTCCAGCCATGGCGTCTCCTTGGACCGGACGGCGCCCTCAACAGGCGCCGCGGTCGATGGCCTTCCTAGACGATTACGCTTCCGGGCCCCGCACGGGTGCGAGGCACGCGCCTCGCTCCCCATCGGAGGACCGTTCGGGCGGCAGTATCAATTACGGAGTGGCCCTTAGTCAACGCCCCAGTTCTGTTTCAAGCTCACCGATAGTCTGGTCGAGGGCGTCGACGATGAAGTCGACCTCGTCCTTGGTGATGATCAGCGGAGGGCAGAGTGAGATGACATCGGCGGCCCGGAAGCTGACCAGGCCCTTCTTCGCCAGCTTCTGTGGCACCTTCTGGGCCAGCCCTGCATCTCTGGGGAACTGCTTCTTCGTCTTCCGGTCCTGGACG
>JACPRT010000021.1 GCA_016189845.1 Chloroflexota bacterium
GCGTACGACCTATGCACTTGGCCTCGCACTGTTCGGGGCGGGTGCGGTGCTGGCCGCGCTGGCGCCAACGATCGCGGTCCTCGTGCTCGCAAGGATCGTAATGGCGCTGGGTTCCGCCCTGGTCATGGCGAACGGCATGGCCATCGTCACGCTGGTGTTCCCTCCCAACGAGCGGGGGAAGGGACTCGGGCTGGTTACCACGATGGTGGGAGTGTCCGCGGTGATCGGGCCGATCATCGGCGGCCGGATGGTCGACTCGTTCGGGTGGCGGTCGACCTTCTGGCTGATGACCGCCGGTGGACTGGCTTCGGCCGCGTTCTCATATGCCGTCCTGATCGAATCCAGGATCGCCTCCCCGGGAGTCAGGCGAGGCACTCGATATGACTGGGCCGGCGCGATCCTTTCCGGCGCCGCGCTGTCGCTCCTTATCGTGGTAATGACCGTTGGCGGCCGCATCGGGTGGGTCAGCCTCCTTTCGCTCGGCGGGCTGGCACTGTCGATCGCCCTTGCCGCGACGTTCATCTGGTGGGAACTGCGTGTGAGCGCTCCCATGTTCGACCTTCGGGCGTTTGGAAACCCTCAGTTCTCGTGGGCCAATGCGACCCGGTTCTTCGGTTTCCTGGGCGGCTCCGCTGCCTGGTTCCTGATGCCGTTTTACCTGCAGGACGTCCTGGGCTACGCGCCCAGCACGATGGGCTGGATCATGTTCCCCGGCGCCCTCTTCATGGCAGTAACCGGGACGTTCAGCGGCCGGCTCTCGGACCGGTTCGGCGTGCGGCCATTCGCGGTCGCGGGGCTCTCCATTGCCGGCGTGGCCGGCCTCGTATTCGCGTCGCTCAACCAGGGCTCGCCGCTGTGGGTGGTCATGCCCGCGCTAGCCCTCAACGGGATCGGCATGGGGCTATGGATGGCGCCCAATATGAGCGCGAGCATAGCTGCGGTGCCGCCGTCGGCCTACGGGGTCGTGACGGCTTTCCTGAACCTGGTGCGCAACACCGCGTCAGTCGTAGGCATCGCGGCCGCGACCGTCATCGTCTCGGCCGTCATTGCCGGCCGCGGATACCAGGCCGACCTCAGGCTGATCGGGGACGATTCGACCGGCGGCATGGCCCGTGCGTTCGTCGATGGATCGCGCTTTGCGTATCTGGCCCTGGTCGGGTTCATCGTCGTGGCGCTGGTCGGCGCCATCCGGACCAGGGATCCCGAGAGATCGCAGGCGGCTGTGGGGGTCCAGGCGCCCGCGGCTGCGCAGGCGCCGGCGGGCGGCAGCAGCTGAGGAACATATCCTGCGTAGGTCGGGCGCAGGTCGGGATCGGGTTAGGGCGCAAAGGCGCAACGGCGCAACGGGAGGAAACGACAAGGATGGGCAGTACGCTCGCTGACAAATCGGCGATCGTGACCGGAGGCGGTTCCGGCATCGGGAAGGCCATCGCCATGGCATTCGCCGCCGAAGGCTGCCGGGTCGCGATCGCGGGCCGCACGGAGGCGCGGCTGCGCGAGACGGCGGAGGCGATTCAGAAGTCCGGCGGCAGCTGCCTGCCGGTCTCGGCCGACGTGACGGACGAAAAGCAGGTCTCGTCGCTGTTTCAGACAGTGACCCGCGAATTCGGCCGGCTGGACCTTCTGGTCAACAACGCAGGCATCACTGCGGGTGGTCCGATCGACCAGTTGCAGTACGAGACCTGGCGGCGGGTGCTTTCAGTCAACCTGGACGGCGTTTTTCTCTGCACACGCGAGGCCTTTCGCATCATGAAGGCCCAGCACGGCGGCCGGATCATCAACATCGGCAGCGTGTCGACCGCGGTGCCGCGGCCCGATGCGGCGCCTTACAGCGCGTCCAAGAACGCTGTGTGGGGGCTCACGAAATCGACTTCGATCGATGGCAGGCCGTTTGGCATCTCGTGCGGGCAGCTCAACCCCGGCAACATCCAGGTCGAGAGGTTCGAGCCGGCGTTTCAGCCGGGGGAGACGATGATCAGGCCGCAGGACATCGCGCAGGCGGCGGTCTACATGGCGTCGCTGCCGCCGGACGCATTCGTCCTCTCGATGACCGTGATGCCGGCTAAACAGAAGCTTGTAGGCAGGGGCTAGGGCGATGGGCAAACTCGACGGGAAGGTCGCGGTGGTCACCGGCGCGGGAACGGGCATCGGCAAGGGCATCGCGAAGGCGTTCGCGGCCGAGGGCTGCGCGGTTGTCGTGAACGGGCGCAACATCGATGCGCTGAACCAGACCGTTACAGAAATCACGAAGTCTGGCGGCAAGGCTCATGCCGTGCGCGGCGACGTGACCCAGGAAGAGTCGGTCAGGAACCTGTTCGACGAGACCGTGCGGCTGTTCAGGCGAGTTGATCTTCTGGTTAACAACGCTGGCCGCATCGCGGGAGGGCCGCTCGATCAACTCACGTTGGAGAAGTGGAACGACGTGCTCGGCGTGAACGTCACCGGCGTTTTTCTGTGCACGCGTGACGCGTTCCGGATTATGAAGAAGCAGGGCGGGGGAAGGATCATCAACATCGGCAGCCTCGCCGCCGAACGCCCGCGAGAGCAATCGGCGCCGTACACGACGAGCAAGCACGCCGTGTGGGGACTGACGAAGAGCACGGCGCTCGATGGCCGCGAGTTCGGCATCACGTGCGGGCAGCTCAACCCTGGCAACACCAACGTGGAGAGACGGCGTGCCTCGGGTGGCCGCTCGGCGAGCGGTCGTGACGTGGGACCGGAGCCGCTCATCTCAGTCGAAGACATGGCCAGGGCGGCGCTCTACATGGCGACTCTGCCGCCAGATGCAAACTGTCTGGAGATGACCGTGCTGCCGCTGCAGCAGGTGTTCCTCGGGCGCGGATGACCGTTGTTCAGCGACCTGGAGCTGGACGCATTTCGCGAAGCGGGGCGCATCTCTGCCCTTGCGCGGGACCGGGCAGCTGCTCAGGCCAGGCCCGGGGTGCTGTTGCGGCACGTGCAGGAACACGCGGAAGAGGTCATCCGCGAGGCAGGCGCCGCTCCCTCGTTCCCGGCCCAGACCAGCCGAAATCAGGTGGCCGCGCACTATTGCTCGTCGCCGGAGGACAACGCAAGGTTTGAAGAGGGCGACCTGGTCAAGGTCGACGTCGGGGCGCATATCGACGGCTACCCTGCCGACACCGGCGTTTCGGTCGATCTTTCGCTAGACGGGCATTGGTCCGGCCTGATCGGAGCGGCCTCCGAAGCTCTCGACGCTGCGATTGCCTCAGTCCGCCACGGGGTCCGTGTGGGCCGGATCGGGTCAATTATCGAAGGCGCGATCAAGGCAGCGGGGTTCAGGCCGATCGCAAACCTTTCCGGACACGGGTTGGATCGCTGGTCGCTCCACGCGGCACCCCAGATCCCGAATGTCGCAATCGCCGGTGGTTCAACACTCCGAACCGGCGCCGTATTTGCTATCGAACCGTTCTCGACCACCGGCGCAGGATTCGTCAACGAGACGGGGATCGCGGAGGTGTTCTCGCAGGACGCCCCGGACCTGCCGAGAGGCGGCTCAGACCCGGATGACTCGTGTTTCACCGGCATCGAGTCGTGGCACGGATTACCGTTCGCGCGGCGTTATTTCCCGGACGCCCCGCGGAAGCGACTGGAGGAGTGCCTGCGAGATCTGACACGATGCGGCGCGGTACACGCTTACCGCCCGCTTATCGAAGTTTCCGGCGGCATGGTGGCATGGAAGGAGCACACGATCTATCTGGGCGAGTCTGGTGCGGAGATATTAACGCAAGGCTCGCCGTAGCCGGCGCCGCGCGGCAGCCGTCCCCCCACAGGCCAGGCGGCAATCCGCATCAGCCGTGACCCAGCAGTGCTCTCATCATGGTCGTTACCAGTTGGTGTGGGACCCATCGCGCCGGTGCAGGTGCGGCATCTCGGAGAACCGGAACGGTTCGGTGAGCTTCGACTCGTCCACTTCCACGCCGAGCCCGGGGCGGTCCAGCAACGTGACCTTGCCGCCTTCGACC
>JACPRT010000022.1 GCA_016189845.1 Chloroflexota bacterium
ATTGAGCTTCGCGCCCACTCGCTGGGCAAGCCGGATCTTGTTGCCGGCGACAGAGCTCATCGAGGCGTCGAAGATGAATGGCGGTTGAGTGCGGGTTGGTGCGGCGACGGCCAGCGGGTTCAGGCCGAGCATCGCCTTTGCGCCCCATGTCGGCGTGACCGCGGTGCCGCCCATCGTCATGGACAGGCCAACCATGTCGTGCGGGATGGCCATCGCTGCGTGGTACGCCGCGGCTCCAAAGTGTCCGCTGTTGAAAACCGACACCGCGCCGATGCCGCACTGCTTCGCCTTCTCGATCGCGACGTTCATGGCCTGCGGTCCGATCGCGAGCCCGAGTCCACCATCGCCGTCGATCGTTGCGGTCGCCGGCGCCTGCCGTGTGATTTTCCAGTTCGGTCTCGGGTTGATCCGCTTGGCGTTGAACCCGTCGACGTACGACCGCATCATGTTGCTGACGCCATGCGACTCGATCCCCCGGATGTCGGCGTACATGAGCACGTCGGCCGATTGATCGGCATCCGCCTTCGACATGCCCATTTTCCTGAAGATGTCTTCGACGCTGGCCCGCATGTCCTCCTGGCTGACACGGACCGCAATGTCCTCAGGCACGTGGAATCGCTCTAGCAAAGCAGTTCTCCCAATCCGGTCAATTGCATTGACAGACGCGAATCCTACAACTCCTCGTGTCGCGAGAGAGCGCCTACCGGGTCAGGGCATCCGTCACAGTGGCGCCGATCACCCGCACCGTGCGCCACATCCCGACCGAAGTGGAACTCAACGAAGTTGACGGGATGACGACGCCCTGCGTCGTCAATGCCGACGACATCCTGACGATTCCCAGGGATCTGCTTCGCGAACGGATCACCGTACTTGGCCGGAACAAGATGGACTCGGTGGCACGGGCTATTCGCTTTGCGCTTGATCTCGACGAGTAGTCGTGAGCAGGCGGCTCCAGTTCCAGACGCGGTCGTGGGCGTCCAGCTCGTGAAGCCCTTATACGGCCGCGTTGACCAGTTCGCCGTCGATACTGATCCTGACCTCCTCGCCGACTAGAAGGCCGCCGGTCTCGAGCGCCACGTTCCACGTCAGGCCGAAGTCCTTGCGGTTCACGCGCGTGGTTGCGGAAAATCCCGCCCGCCGGTTGCCCCACGGGTCCTTTCCAAAACCGGTGAGTTCCGCGTCAAGCGTGACCGGCCGAGTGATGCCCTTGATGGTCAGGTTGCCTTCGAGCGCGTAGCGTCCGTCCCCGGTCCGCGTCACCCGGGTGCTTTCGAACGTGATGCGCGGGAAGTTGGCAGCGTCGAAGAAGTCTGCAGAGCGCAGGTGATCGTCTCTCTTCGATTCGCGGGTGTCGATCGACGCGACGTCGATCGTCGTCGCCAGATGCGACCTTTCCGGCTGCTGTTCGTCAAAGTCGATGTCGACGTCGACCTTGCTGAAGCGTCCCCGGACTGTCGAGATGACCATGTGCTTGACTGAGAACTCGGCGCTGGAGTGTGCGGGATCGAACGTCCAGCGGGGGGTCTGGGTCGCGGACTGCGTCGTCATGCTGGAGATTCCCTTTATTAGTTATAATGACCTAGCGTCTTGCGATTCGTAAGTTCCCTGATCCTATGGAAGAACCTTACGTTTGTCAAGTAACTAGGGAACAGTTAGGATATGCTCATGGGCAGCACGAAGTTCCACGCGATGTGCCCTCGCTACGAAGAGGCGTTCCAGGTGCTCGGCCGCCGCTGGACCGGACTGATACTGCGCGCCCTCGTTGACCAGCCCCGCCGCTTCTGTGAGATAACCGCGTACGTCCCGGGGCTCAGCGACCGGCTGCTCTCGGAGCGGCTGAAGGAGCTAGAGGACGCAGGGATCGTCGAACGGCGAGTCCGCCAAGAAGAAAGGCCGGTGCTCGTCGAATACTCGCTGACCGACAAGGGCCGCGCGCTGAGGCCGGTCCTGCAGGCAGTCCAGCGTTGGGCCGATCAATGGGTCGAGGCGGCGCCGACCGGGTCACCCGGGGACAGCTCTTGATCGCTTCGGGACCCGTCAGGTGCGTGCGTCTGCCCTTCTTCTCATCGCCTACGCCGGCGAACCATCCGGCTTGAGCAGCCCGGCTTCGATGAACGCGTCTTTGACCTCTGCCTCCTGCGCAGAGGTGAGAGGCAGCTGAGGCCGGCGCGGTACGGTCGCCTCGAATCCGAGCATGTTGAGTCCCGCCTTGAGCGCCGCGTTGCCCCACGTCATGCCCAGAAAATCGGCGTGAGTGATACGTGCCTGGATCGCACGCGCCTCAGCGTACTTGCCCGCCATACATAGTCTGATGATGTCGTAGGCCTGGCGCGGGCCCCAGTTGCCGAAGAACAGGCACGCCCCGACCGCCCCGATCATGCCTCCTGGCAGGAGCAGGCTCCCGTTGCAGGTCCACAGCTTGCACGTCTTCGGGAGCACCGCCGGGATGCGTGCCTCCCATCTGAAGTTGAGCGAGATGATGTACGCGAAGACGTTGTCCATGGAACAGATATCGCCGATCTCCCGTGGCGTTGCGTCGGTCGACATCGCGACCTTTGGCTGGTGTATGACCACCACCGGAACAGGGCTGCCCTTCGTCACCTGCTCAAAGTACTTCTGGACGGTTTCTGCTGGGCCGCTCCCGCGTGCCGGCGGCGGAATACGCACGCGCACCATGTCGGCGCCGGCCTCGGCGTATACGTGGGCAAGCCGCACGGCCTCCGTGGGCGACAGCGTGTCGATCCCGGCAATGACGAACCTCTGGCCCCGGTGTGCCCTGGCTACTGTCCTGATCGTCGCCACCTTTTCGGGCTCGCCGATATGAAACTCCTCGCCTCCGTAGCTTCCGACCACGAAGCCCGAGAGCGGCGTCTTCAGCCAGCGCTCGACGTTGCGAGCAAGCTTGTCGTGGTCGATCGATTCGTCGCCCCGGAACGGGTTAGGCGTCGGCGCGACGATGATCGGGTCGTGACCGGGTATTGGCATCCCCGTCTCCTCCAGTCCTTTGTGGCCGGAGCAAGGTTAACGCCCACCGTGGAATCGGGAAAGTGACCAGCCGGTGATCGATAACTTGGTCGTGTTCGATGGCGTCTGCAACCTGTGCAACCGCTACGTGCGCTTCGTCATCCAGCGGGACCCCCCTGCGCTCTTCCGCTTCGCGCCGCTGCAATCGCCGGGCGGCGCGCGACTGCTGGAGCGGCACGGGTTTGCTCCCGAGAATGTAGACACATTCGTCCTGATCAAAGGCGGACGCGTGTACGAACGCTCGGACGCTGCGCTCGAGATCGCGCGGCATCTGCACGGCCCGTGGCGGCTGCTCCGCTTCGTGAGGATCGTCCCCAGGTGGCTCAGGGACCGGGCTTACGACATCGTGGCGCGCAACCGCTACCGCTGGTTCGGAAAGCTGGACGAGTGTGTCGTCCCCGGCCCGAAGGACCGCGACCGCTTCCTCGACTGACCGGACGCCTTCCCAGGCTACGTAAGGCTGTGCCAGCCCCCGGATGTCGGGCAGGATTACGACGCCTGGAGCATTCCCGATGGCCGGATCCCGGCCGTCCGGCCGGACCACGACCGCGATAAATTGGAACCGTCTACCGAGTGCAGCCTGGTATTACGCGTGGGCACAGGCTTCTATTGGTTCATCAGGTCCGGGCCGCCCATCGCCTGGACCAGAGCGGAACATGTTTCGAGTGACTGCATCGAGTCCGCACCCTGGCAGAGCATAATCAAGTTCCCGTAGATCGCGTAGTCCCAGTATTTCGGCCCGGGCGCCTGCCGCGAACCCGGGCTGGACACGTCGGTGACGCCGCCGGCGAACCAGCGATCCCGCGCCCCCTCCGCCCACGTCTGCGTTTCCTTCTTCGCCCGCATGCCCTCGCCGACGCCCTCGTCGGCCAACGCCGTCCCGTCCCGCACGGCAGATTCGTGCGAGTGATAGAACCTGAGCTCGTAGTCCTTTAC
>JACPRT010000156.1 GCA_016189845.1 Chloroflexota bacterium
GCCGATGCCTGTGACGCCCTCGTCCGTGTGGACCTTGGCCCACAGGAACCATGAGGCGCGCAAGACTTCGACCTTCGTGACCTTCAACTTGCTAGTAGTCCCGGAGAGAGCCGTCCAGGTTGTAAGCGATCGGACGTTCGATCGGCCTCGGGGGGTAGTGCTTCAACGCCTCTTCGTTCAGCTCGATGCCAAGCCCCGGACGGTCGGGGATTTCCAGGAACCCGTCCTTGATCTTAAGAGGCTCCACGACGAAGTCCCGCTTCGGCTTCTGCCACTCCGTCCCCGTGTACTCCTGCACGGCGATGTTATGAATACATGCGCATAGCTGTGCGCAAACGGCGGTCGAGACCGGGCTCAACGGGTTGTGGGGAACGACTCCGACGTACTCGGCTTCGGCGAGCCCGGCGATTTTCTTGATCTGGCTGATGCCGCCCGCAAGTGAGGGGTCGGGCCGGATATATGCCGCGGCCTTCTTCTTCAGCAGTTCCTGGAATTGATAAATCGTGTACAGGCGCTCGCCCGTAGCGACCGGAACCGGCATCGCTCGTGCGACATCCGCCATCGCATCGATGTTGTCCGGTTCGATCGGATCCTCGAAGAAGTAGAGGCCATATTCGGCCAGCGCACGGCCAATAGCGATCGCCTCGGGCGGCGTCAGGCGGTTCACGACGTCGATCATGATGTCCATGTCGGGGCCTGCGGCTTCCCGCACCGCCTTCATGAACGAGACCGCCATACGCACCATCGCCTGGTAGCTTTCGGGCATCCCGCCCTCAAGCGAGGCGAACGGATAGAAGCGGAGCGCCTTGTACCCCTCAGCGATCCTCTTGCGGGCGTCGTCCGCCATCTCCTCCGGCGTCTGGCCCCGCAGGTGCACGTACACCTTGACCCTGTCGCGCACCGGGCCGCCCAGCATCCTGTACACGGGAAGCCCTGCCGCCTTGCTTGCGATGTCCCACAGGGCCTGATCTATGGCCGACATGGCCGACATCAGGTCCGATCCCCCGCGGAACAGCTGACGCCGGAACATGTGCTGCCAGTGCTTTTCGATCTCAAGCGGGTTCTTGCCTACCAGATAGTCGGCGCAATATTCGACCCCGCCCAGGACGGCTTTTGGCCACCCCGCCGTCCCGCTCGCGGGATGAGTCTCTCCTGTGCCATGGATTCCCTCGTCCGTGTGGACCTTGACCCAGTTGTACCTGTCGGCCCTGAGAGTCTCGACTTTGGTAACCTTCATCGCCCTGATATCTACCTCGATTGGCGCATGTGAGCCGTTTGCGGGCAGTTATCTAACGCCTTGCAACAGCAGAATGCAACGGAGCGATCGAATTGAGCACTCCCGTCAAGGTCGCCATCGCCGGCGTAGGCCAGCGCGGCCTCAACCACGTGGCTACGCTGATCGACCTGCAGGACCAGGAAGAGGCGAGGCTCGTAGCGCTTGCCGATCCCAACCCCGAGAACCTCGTCGAGGCGAACATCCAGAAGAAGGTGCCCGCCTACCGGCAGCGAGACACGCAGCTGTTCTGCAGCGTCGACGACCTGATCCGCGAGGCGAAGCCCGACGCGGTGTGGTTCGTGATCCCTCCCAACCTGCACAAGCGTGAGATTGTGCGAGCGGTGCGCCGAGGGGTCCATGTGATGGCCGAGAAGCCGATGACCCTGTTCTACAACGAGGCGCTCGAGATGGCCGATGAGATCGACAAGGCCGGCGTGATCTCGACGGTGGGTTTCCAGATGCGCTACGACGACTGGTACGTCGTGCTTCGTGACCACCTGGCCGACAAGTCGATGGCGAGCATCACGATGGTGGTCATCGCGCCGGTCGAAGGCCACGGCGTCAAGCACACCGCCGCGGAGAAGATGGGCGGCCCGAAGAGCCGGATCTGGACCGCGCACCGGGCATGGTCGGGTACCTCGATGGTCGAAGCAGGTATCCACCAGACGGACCTCATGCGCTACTGGGGCCACGACGAGGTCGCGTGGGTGCAGTCGGCGTACGTCCCGCGGCCCGCCGCCGATGTCGCTGAGGAGGGCGACAACCCGATCGCGTATCACGTCACGTATGGCTTCAAGAAGGGCTGGGCAGCCAGCCTGATCTTCGCCAGGCCCGGGCGCGTGCTCGCCAACGAGCGGTACGACTACGTGATGGCCTCTCGCAGCTTCGTCAAGTTCGAGGACGACCTCATCGGCTACTGGTATGAAGGCAAGGAGTTTCGGCCCGCCGTCCGGCCGCCGGCCGAACAGCTCCGACACGTGCTGGCAAGCGGCCCCCACAAGGACGCCATGGGGATGCACAACACGTTCAAGCTGAATCAGACGTTCGTGAGGGCAGTCGGGGAAGGCAAGCCGTCGCTGCTCAAGGCGGACTTCAGGGGCGGTCTGAACTCGCTGTGCGCCGTACTTGCGGCCAATGTGTCGGACGAGCGCGGTGGCGAGCGCATATCCCTTGATGAGTTCGCAACCGGGCGGCGCTATGCCAGATACCGAAACAAGCCGGCCGCCAAGTAGGACGGCGCGCGAGATCGATCCCCGCTAGCGTGGAGCTGTGGACGAGGGGCCGCGTCAGGGAATTCCTCGAGCGCGAGGGGCGCGACGCGGCGACAGTGGGGACCTACTGTCCGCCGGGTCGCGAGCCGGGCGCAGAATGGCAATGGTTGCCGGATTCCGCCACGCGGTCGCCCACCGGCATCTTCATCCTGACCCTTGCCGGTACGCAGGTGGCACTGGCGCCGCCATTCAAGCCCCGGCCACCATTCGAACCCTGGCAGGACTGCCTCGAGCGCGTCCTCGCACAAGAACGGCTTGTCGGCATCCTGCTGCTGAGGCTCGGACACTATGCGGTCGGGGTCGCCGGCAACGAAGGTGTCGTCGCGGCAAGATCCGGCGCCCGGTATGTTCACGGACGGCACCGCGCTGGCGGCCAGTCGCAACGGCGCTGGGAGCGCAATCGCGAGCAGTGGATCGAGAAACTGTTCGACGAGGTGTGCGACCGCTGGCGGTCTGTGTGTGGACCCTACGGCGATCGCATGGACGCGCTGGCGATCGGAGGCGATCGCATCGTCCTGGGGCGGTTCTTCAAGCATTGCTCAGAGGTCGGAGCGCTCCATGACCGAGTCGAGGTGCGTCGCCTTCCGGTTGATCGGCCCGGGTCCGATGCGATGAAAGCCGCGGCCGAAGCGGCCTGGTCGAGTGTCGTACTCAGAAAATCATCGGCCGCCGAAGATCCGCTTTAGAAATCCGCGTGATGCGACTGCGCTCTCGAGCGCCGCTACTGCGGGAACTCGCATCGGTTCCTCGGACATGTCCGTCGGCACCGGCTGTGCCACATCGTCAGTTGCGGCATCGCTGCCGGTTGGTTCGGCCGACACGTCGGCCGGCGTCGCGGTCACGGACGCATCGAGCACCGCCGGCTCTAGAATATCTGTCCCACAGTCGTCGGGCCACGTATGCCCTGCGACCGTCGAGCCTTCGCTCTCGACGAAGGGTTGCCCGGACGCAGCAACCACAACAACAGAAGCGGCGGGTTCCGCCACGCCCCCGTGCACACGTCCGTCATTCAGCACAGCCCATACGATGCTCGGCGCGAAGATCCCGCGGAAGGACGCTGGTCCCCTGACAGGACCCACGGCGAAAGCCCGCCGGAACTGGCTCACCGGAATCCGAACGTCGCTGGTCGACGGCAACAGGTATTCGCGCTCGATGGCGTAGGTGAACACCTGCCCGCTTCGCGTCGTGAAGTCTGTCCCGACAAGCGCCTGGATACGGTCCCAGATAACTTCGAATTGCGAGTTCAACGAGAGGCTGGCAGCGCTCGTCTCGTGCCGGTCGATGCCCAGCAGCGACCTCAATACGCTGTCGACCGACTCCCCTCGCCGACGAGCGGCGCGCTCCAGGGCCTCCGTCGTCTCGTCGGCGATGTCATTCCCGGCCAGCTGAACCATTTCTTCCTCCTTGCATATGTATATAGCCGCATCTGCCCGTCATGCGCATAGGACGGGACGAGTGTCTTCTCGCGTGTTTTTGGTACGCGTGCCGCGGTTTGCCCGCGCCTCCTGAACGGCATACCATCTGCGACACCGGCGTACCGGGCGACATGGAATCGAACAGCCCGCCTTCGAGACGCAGGCCGGAGAAAGGTCCACACATGCCCGCTCAACCGTCTCCCCGAC
>JACPRT010000153.1 GCA_016189845.1 Chloroflexota bacterium
GGGGGGAAAACTGCTCTTCACCGGAGATACCGGAACCTTGTTGCCCGATGGCAAACCCTACGCGGATTGCCCGCTGCAGAGCTGGAAAAAGGGCCGGGCCGGCACCCTGTACCTGGAAACCGGGCCCTGGAAACCCGAGATGCGCGAGATCGCCCAAGGGATCGAGATGCCGGTCTATCCCCTGCCCGAGCACGACGAGTACGCCCGGCAGTTCCGCGGCCAGTGGCGCCCCTTCTGCGGCCCCTCCTGGCTGCACACCGACGCCCCCTGGCACGTGCGGACCCGCGCCTGGAAACCCGATCAGGAAGAGGCCCTGGTCCTCCACTGGGTCAACTACCACCAGGACGAGGACAGCCTCATCGAGGTCCCCCTGCCCACCGGGCCCATTCAGACGGAACTGCGATTGCCGGCTGGGGGCGAAGTGGACCGGGTGGAGTGGCACTACCCCGAGATGCGCCAAGCCCTTATCTTAGCCCACACCTCTTCCCAGGGCCGGGTGTCCTTCACCCTCCCCAGCCTGATTGTCTACGGCTTGAGCGTGATCCAGCTGAAGTAATAACGCCCCTATCCTACTCTACAAGGAGTCCTCCATGAGCCTCGAAGTCATTTCCAAGAAGGTCCTCGACCTCATCCCCGCCGAGGCCCAGGTCGAACGCCTCGGCACCGGTATGCAGTTCACCGAAGGCCCCGTGTGGAACGCCCGCGGCCAGTTCCTGGTCTTCAGCGACATCCCCGCTGACCAGATGAAACGCTGGTCAACGGTGGACGGCGTGACCGACTACCGCGTGCCCTCGGGCAAATCCAACGGCCTGGTCTACGATCGCCAGGGGCGGCTCATCGCCTGCGAGCACGTCAACCGCCGCGTCTCGCGCACCGAGGCCGACGGCAGCATCACCACCCTGGCTTCGCACTATAAGGACAAGAAACTCAACAGCCCCAACGACGTGATCGTCAAGTCCGACGGCAGCATCTACTTCTCCGACCCGCCCTACGGCCTGGGTGAGGCCTTCGGTGCCCCCGGCGAGCAGGAGCAGCCCTGCCAGGGGGTGTACCGCCTCTCCCCGGACGGCAAGACCCTCACCCTGCTGGTCGACGACTTCGACCGGCCCAACGGCCTGTGTTTCTCCCCCGACGAATCCCTGCTCTATATCAACGACACCGCCCGCATGCACATCCGCGTCTTCAAGGTGCAGGCCGACGGCAGCATCGACAAGGGGCGGCTCTTCGCCGAGGAAAAAGGCGAGGGCGGGGTGCCCGACGGCATGAAGGTGGACGTGCGGGGGAACATCTTTCTGACCGGGCCGGGCGGCCTCTGGATTTACTCGCCCCAGGGCGAACACCTGGGCATCCTCAAGGTCCCCGAGGGCACCGCCAACCTGGCCTGGACCGGCCCGCAGTGGCGCACCCTGATCATCACCGCCAGCAGTTCCATCTACCGGGTAGAGTGCAAGGTCGCGGGCATTCAGGTCTGAGTATCTGCCCCAAAAACACCAAGCCCCTGATCCGGTTCCGGGTCAGGGGGACTTTTTTGCAGGATGCGACTGGTTCAGGAAAGCATATCCTTGAAGGCCCCCGGCGGCACGGGCGCGCCCTGGCCCAAGAGCCAGTTCCACATCTCCTGGCGCAATTCCCATTCCTTGTAATAATCCGAGCAGTAACCCTGGGCTCCGGCCATTTCGTGCAAGCGACGGCGGGCGAGGGCCAGCGCTGTCTGGGGACTGTGGTCCCAAGATGGGGCCGCAGGCGGGCTGACCCGGTCGAAGAGGAACTTGAGCATGTGGCGGGGCCGCGCCGAGCGGTTGAGGGTGGCCGCGTGCCACAGGTCGTAGTGAGTGATGGCCACGGTGCCGGCCTCCACAGTGAGCGGCACCTGGCCCCGCAGATTGGCGTAGGTCCTCTGGGGCCAGGGGGTCGATCTGGGTCAGGGAGCCGGTCACTGGCTCGTGCAGGGCCGTGCCCACCAGGGGCGAGCGGATGCTGGGGCTGCTGGCGTGCAGATAGAGCAGCCGCTGTCGCACCCTGCCGGCCCGGCGCACCGCCGCCAGCAGGACCTCCAGATCCTCTTCGTCTATCCTGCCCAGCTTCTGCCTCGCCCGGGCCACCCACTCTTCTACCCGCTGCACGGTCTGATATTCTGCGACCTCTGTCATCTCGCTCACTCTATTTTACCATCGACAATTTACGGGCGAACAATTAGCAGAGCGCCTCAGACAAATAAACACATCGCCGCACCGCCTTCAAGCCCCTGCTTGCCCGTCCCTGCTGCTCTTTGTACCATTTGCCAGCACTCTCACCCCAAACCAGGCAGGTCACCATGAAGATCACCCGCGCCGATCTCTACCAGGTGGAGGTCCCCCTGATCCCGCCCATCGCCAAGTACTTCCCCAAGATCTACGACATCACCCTGTGCCGCCTGCAGACCGACGA
>JACPRT010000147.1 GCA_016189845.1 Chloroflexota bacterium
CGACAAACCTCTCCGTGTGGATCATATTGACCTATTAGTCATCATGACTATTATAGGGAACCATCCCAGTCGATGGCGGCGAGACCATCAGCTACCGCTGAGGCTCGTCTGTCGTCAGCGGGCACCTGCGAACGTTCCTCAACGCATGCGGTTGTTGGAGTTCCAGGGGTCGGCGTTCTTGCCAATCTTCCGCTTGATCGGCTCGGTGATGCGAGCCAGCTCGCGGCTGGTGGCAGAATCCAGTTTCACATCGAGCGTGGGCAGGTTGCGCTTCAGTTCGTCAGGCGTCCGCGCGCCCACCAGGAATGACATTACGCCCCGGCGTTGACGGATCCATGCGAGCGCCACATTCGCCATAGGCTCGCCCAGGCGGTCGGCGACCTTTTGAATCTTCCGGATCGCCTCGAACGCTTCCTTCTCGCACCCGGGGTCGTCATGGCGCGCCATGGGCCGCTTGTTCGAGAAGAGCCGAGTACGGGCTAACCCCTCGGGCACATCGTCGGCCGACCGGTACCGTCCGGTGAGTAGCCCCTGCGCGAGCGGGCTGTAGCAGATGATGCCGACCTTGTTCTTCGTGCACAGCGGCTTGATCTCGTACTCGATCGCGCGCCATATCAGGCTGTACGGGATCTGATCGGACTCGATATCCGTGAGCCGCACCGCGTGGCCGAGGTCCTGACGGGCGAAGTTGCTAACACCAATCGCCCGTATCTTGCCAACCTTCTTGAGCCGCTCCAACGCCTCGATCGTTTCCGGGAGAGGAACCTCGCGACCAGAAGAACTGCCGCCAGACCCCATCGCAGCCTTCGCGGCCCGCTGCGGCAACCCAGCTCGGCTGGGCCAGTGAATCTGGTAGAGGTCGATGTAGTCGGTCCCGAGATTGCGGAGGCTCCGCTCGCACGCCAGCATCACGTCCTCGGCGGCAAGGTGATTGGGGCTCACCTTCGTGGCGATCACCGCCTCGTGGCGCCGGCCCTTCAGCCCCTGGCCCAGGACCCGTTCCGACTTCCCCTCCTCGTAGCCTTCCGCCGTGTCGAAGAAGTTGATGCCAGCGTCGAGCGCGGCGTGTACCGTGGCGATCGAGTCATTGTCGTCCTGCTCGCCCCACACAGCCCCGCCGGCGAACGGCCAGCAGCCGAGCGCCATGACGGAGACCTTGATGTCCGTCTTGCCCAGCGGTCGATACTGCACGTGAGCCTCCCCTGCCCGTCCGGGACCCGTGCAAGTCTAATTCAACGCCAGGCGACCCCTGACCTCGTCGTGAACACCCGGACCTATAGCGGCACAGTTCGCATGTGGGCGGTAACCGCCTCATGGATGCGCTGTGGCATCGCCCGCAGAGGCTCGTGCGTTGGCCAGAGTTCGCGCACCCTGGCGCCCGTATCACGCGCGGTCTGGACGACAAGCCGCACCGGCAGTCCAGCTTTCTCGGCAAACCGCCGGAATCTCTCGAGTCCGACCTCGGCGAATTCCTTAGTGTCGCCGAGTGACAGCGCCAACTGGTCGTTCGGGAGGTACGGAATCGTGGCGATGAGATCGTACGCGGGTGCCAGCCTTGGGACTCGGCGATCGGGATAGATAAGCGACCAGTTCTTCAGGTGGGCATTGGCGTTACCGATCAATGCGTTGAAGACGAGGCGCCGCGTGTATTCCGTGACGCCTTCCTCTCCCGTTTCGAGCCACAGAACTCGTGCGATGTTTCCATAGCTGGCGCGCAGGTACTTCCGTTGCGGATAGATACCGAAGACCTGCGCGAAATCCTCGATGTGCACGCGCTCGCCGGCACGTGGGCGATCAAACCGGGGCACCGCCAGGCTATTACCGAATGCCTCGGGCAGGTCCGGTGGTAGACCTCCGATGTCTTTCGTGGCGACGAGGCGCACGTCCGGAACGTGGATTCCGACCGCTCGGGCCAGGGTCATCATGGCGTATTCGTTTTCAGGCACGGCCTCGAACCTGGGCGAAGACAGTATCTGGCATAACTAATACGTGATATTCACACTCTATTCCAGCGGCCAGGCGCACACCGTCGCCTTGCCACCCCCCTGCAGGTCGAGGACTGTGCCCGGGTCCCAGAAACCGCGCCGGGCATATGCGAGAGCCGCGTTGCCTTCGAACAGGCCGTGCCCGGCGACCGTCCGAATCTCGCCGACCGCATGGCCGTCGGACATCAGAGTCGAACCGTAGCTGAGCGGCGCGTCGGAGCGCACGCCCACGAGCCGCATCCTGACCTTGTCGTAAGTGTCGAGGCGGGCGACCACCTCCTGGCCGATGTAGCAGCCCTTCGTGAAGCTGACCAGCGGCAGCAGGTTCGCCTCGTGCGGGTTCACTCGGTCGTCGAGCTCGATCCCGTATCCAGGCAGACCGTGCGCGACCCTGTGGGCATCGTACGCAAGAATCCCCGCGGGCGTTGCGCCAGCATGGGCGAGTGCACGCCATATCTCCGCAGCAAGAGCCGATGAGACGATCAATTCAAGCGTCGGACCGGCAAGCTCGTCGGTGCGGACCACTTCGACCGGATGCCCGGCGATCGTGACCCTCGCGTGAGCGCCTGCGGCCAATTCCACCTCGGGCAGTCTCGCGGCAGTGGACAGCACTTCAGCGGCCTTCGGCCCCGCGACGGTGACCTGCGCGGTTTCTGCCGTCACATCCCGGGGCGTCGAGTCTTCGCCAAACGTGTAACGGTCGAGCCATTCCAGGACGCGCCCCGCCTGTCCGGAGCCGGCGAGCAGTAGCAAGGGCTGCGACGGCCGTCTGACCACGGTCAGCACATCGATGATCCTGGCGTCGCCCGTGGTGATGATCGTCCGACGCGAGTGGCCGTGCGCCATGTCGAGAAGGTCGTTGGTCGAAAGCCTGTGCAGCAGGTCGAGCGCATCCGAGCCGCCATGCTCGATCCGGGCGAGGTGGCTGCGGTCGAACATCGCCGCGCCTGTCTTGAACGCGCCGTACTCGCGAGACGGGTCGCCAAAATGCAGGGGGAGCCGACGGCCATCACGCTCGCCGTAGCGGGCGCCAGCTTCCTCGAGCAGGGAGTGAATCGGCGAACCGCTCATCGCCCTGCGACTCAGACCGAGAACGATGTCCCGCAGCCGCAGGTCTTCTTTGCATTGGGATTCGAGAAGACGAAACCCTTGCCGTTCAGGCCGTCGGAGAAGTCCAGCAATGTGCCAGCCAGGAACACGAACGACTTCTTGGGCACGTACAACTCGATGCCCTGGTCCTCGATTACCTTGTCGGTCTCTTCGGGCCCGTCCGCGATATCGAGCACGTACGTAAGGCCCGAGCAGCCCCCACCCTTTACGGCCACCTTCAGGCCGAATCTCTCCATCGCCCGCTGCCGCGCGAAGTCCTTCACCTTGGCCGCCGCTTTTCCGGTGATGTGGATGGTATTGATCGGGATCGATTGCTGTACTTCGGTGGTCATCAACTTCCATTCTACAATGTAGCTTTACCTCGCTCGAAAGTCACGTTCCATTGAAGATCTACACGAAAACTGGCGACGACGGCAGCACGCGGCTGCTCTTTGGGGGCCGGGTCCCCAAGACCGATCAGCGGGCGGTCGCCTACGGGACCGTCGACGAAGCCATCTCGGCGATGGCGCTGGCCCGGGCGCTTTCCCAGGACGAATGGGCGCGCGCGCAACTCTACGGTACCCAGCGCGACCTCTTCACCGTCGCTGCAGAACTCGCCACCGACACCGAGCACTATCCGAAATTCAGGGAGATCTACAAGCCGGTCACGCCCGAGATGACCACCCGGATCGAGCGGGCAATCGACGAGATCGACGCCCACATAAAGCTGCCGCGCGCATTCATCATCCCGGGCGCGTCGCCCGCCTCGGCCGCGATGGACGTTGCCCGGACGGTGGTGCGCCGAGCGGAACGGGAGATCGTGGCGCTGGACCGATCAGGCGGGCTGAGCAACCGGGAGATCCTGCGATTCGTCAACCGGTGTTCCGATTTCCTGTTTATGCTGGCCCGCTTCGAAGACCGCTCGCTTGCGTACGAGGAGGTCACCGACACCAGGGTCGAACGGTCGTCGGGACAAGCCAAGTCGGGACAAACCGGTCCGGGACAAGCCGGGTCGGCCGGCCAGGCGGGATCGTGACAACCAGGACCAATATCGTCGTCATCGACCACCGGGCGGCCAACATCCACAGCGTTGCGAAGGCGCTGGCCCGCTTCGGCGTCGAGCCATGTGTGTCCAACAGCGCCGCCGACCTGGCGAGAGCCGACGGCGCTGTGCTGCCAGGCGTCGGCGCAATCGACGCCGCCATGCGAAATCTCGAACGACTCGGGCTCGTGGAGCCGATCCGCGAGTTCGTCGCCTCGGGCAGGCCGCTTCTGGGCGTTTGCCTGGGCATGCAGCTGCTCTTCCCCAGGTCCGAAGAGGGCGACCTGCCTGGCCTCGGCCTGGTCGATGGCGCTGTCGTTCGCTTCGCCGATGATGTCCCCGATCCGACCGGCCAGGGGCGCCTGAAGGTGCCGCACATGGGTTGGAATTCGGTGAATTTCACGGACGCCGCCCGCAAGCACCCGGTCTTCCAAAGAGTGCCCCAGGGCTCCTATTTCTATTTCGTGCACAGCTACTATTGCCGGCCTGCCCGCGACGCGGACATTGCAGCCACGACCGGCTATGGCATCGATTTCTGCTCGGCGGTAATCAAGGGAGAGATCGTCGCGACGCAGTTCCACCCCGAGAAAAGCGGGGTGGTGGGCCTCCGCATCTACGAGAACTTCGTCAAATACGTCGGCGAGCGGTCGACGGCGCGGTCCCACTGAGCCAGTCCATGCAAGTCATACCTGCCATCGACCTGCGTGACGGGCGGTGCGTCCGCCTGTACCAGGGTGACTATTCGAAGGAGACCGTGTTCTCCGACGATCCCGTGGCGGTCGCCGGAAAGTGGCGAGATGCTGGCGCCAGAAGGCTCCACGTCGTGGACCTCGACGGCGCCCGCTCCGGCGTACGGACCAATGCGACGGCTGTCGCCCGGATCGCAGCCGGGGTGGACGTACCCGTGCAGGTGAGCGGCGGTATCAGGTCGGCGAATGCAGCCGCCGAGGTGCTTCGACTGGGCGTCGACCGTGTGATTTTCGGAACGGCGGCCGTGGAGGCGCCCGACGAGGTCCACAACGCCGTCCTCAAGTTCGGACGCGAACGTGTGGTGGTCGGGATCGATGCCCGCGACGGACTGGTTGCGACGCACGGGTGGACCAAAGGCACGACCGTACCCGCCGTCGACCTCATGCGGAAGATGGTGGAGCTCGGCGTCGCCAGGTTCATGTACACCGACATCTCGAGGGACGGCACGTTCGCCCACCCCAATCTGGACGCAATCGCCGCTATACTTGAATCAATAGACAGGCCCATCATCGCAGCCGGCGGCATCGCGGACGTGTCCGACCTCGTGGCTCTCGCCCGTCTTGGCGTCGAAGCCGCAGTGTGCGGCAAAGCTATCTATACCGGTGCCATAGATCTCGCGGATGCAATCCGGCGAGTTGCGGAGATTCAAAGCTAATGCCACGTGGCGACTCGACCTCGCGTAAGGGGGCCAGACGAGAAACGGCTCCCAACGGTGACAAGTCCGAGCGCGAGGCTGCCAGGCCGGCGGGCGACAAGCAGGATGTCGCGGCCGCCCCGCTCATGGGGCGAATCGAACACCTGGACCCCATCCAGCTCTTCACCCTCCTGCCAATCCGCGTCTACCACCACATCGCCGAAGTCGGCGCGGGCCACGGCTTCCTGACGGTCCCGCTCGCCAAGTACGCCTACGACGGCAAGGTCTACGCGATCGACGCCCAGCAGGGCGTACTGGACTCCGTCTCCCAGAAGGCGGCGCAGTCACGGCTCAGCAACGTGAGCACCCTGCTTATGAAAGATCACAAGATCCCCCTCGCCGACGGTTCGGTGGACGGGGTCGTCCTGTCGCCGGTGCTGCACGAATCGAAGCAGCCGGTCCAGCTGCTCCAGGAGATCGGGCGCATCCTCAAGGCAGACGGCTGGGTCACCGCGATCGAATGGATCAAGGGCGCCGTGAACGGCGGCCCCGCCGCCGACGAACGGATCGCGCGGCCGGACGCAGTGAAGATCGCCCAGGACGCTGGATTGCGCGTCCTGAATCAACGGGACCTCAACTCCTTCTTCTATTTCCTCGTCCTGAAGAAGAAGTAGCGCTCGCCCGGATGTTGACCCGCCGTATCATCCCCTGCCTCGACATCGACGGCGGCAGGGTGGTCAAGGGCACCAGCTTCGTGAACCTGCGGGATGCCGGCGAGCCCGCCGAATTGGCTGCGTTGTACGACCGCGAGGGCGCCGACGAACTGGTGTTTCTCGACATAACGGCGAGCTCTGACGAACGCCAGACCATGGTGGACGTCGTCCGGCGGGTATCGGCGCAGGTCTTCATTCCATTGACCGTGGGCGGGGGCCTGCGGTCGGTGGAGGATATGCGCAGGATGCTCGAGGCGGGCGCCGACAAGGTGGCGGTGAATACGGCGGCCGTCAACCGACCCGGGCTCATCGAAGAAGGCGCTACCGAATTCGGCTCGCAATGCATCGTTCTGGCGATGGACGTCAAGCGAGTGGCATCGCCGGTCGAGGTGGCGCGACTGGGAGACGAACCGGTGGTCGCCGAGGCGCCGTGGCAGGTGTACACGCACGGCGGGCGACGTCCGACGGCGATGGACCCGGTCAAGTGGGCGAGGCTGGGCGTCTCGCTGGGCGCGGGCGAAATCCTGGTGACGAGCATGGACGCTGACGGACGAAGGGCGGGGTACGACCTCGACCTCCTCGCGGCCATCTCCCAGGCGGTCGATGTGCCGGTGATCGCCAGTGGAGGCGCCGGCAATCCCGAGCACCTCTACGATGCGCTCGTGACCGGGCGGTCCGACGCGGTCCTCGCGGCAAGCATCTTCCATTTCCGCACGATCACGATCCCCGAGGTCAAGGCGTACCTCGCCGAACGCGGCGTACCGATCCGGCCGGCTACCGCGGGTTGAAGCGGTGGCCGCAGGCATGCACGACACACGCGGACCAGCGCTGCCGGTTCCGAAAGCGATCCTTTTCGACGTCTACGATACGTTGTTCTTGAAC
>JACPRT010000150.1 GCA_016189845.1 Chloroflexota bacterium
AGGCGGCGAGGTCAGCCTGCGACATCACGCCTCCGGCGGGGGCCACGTCGGCGGCGCGGGTGGCCGGAGCGCGACCGGCGTCTTCGGCCCGCGCGGCGGCCGCGTCGATCAGCCCTGCACCGACCAGGAGGTCGGTCCCGATATCCTGGCCGGCCTCGAGCCGCTTCTGCAGGTCACGCCGCCACGACTTGAAGCGGTCGACCCAGGCGCGGGCGGTGTACACGTAGGCGCCGGTCTCGGAGACCATGAATCGGGCCCGCCAGCGGTCGTTCACGAGCGGCTCGAACGTCGCCTCGCTCCATGCCGCCTCGTCCTCGCGCCGGTACCGGAGGACGCCCGACACGGCGTCGTGGCCGTCCGTGAAGATGTCGGCCTCGACGACCACGTCCTCGCCCGGCACGCGCTTGACCGGGAAGCGCCCGCCGTCGACCTCCGGCGTGAGCCCCTCGATGACGACCCTGAACCTGGTATCCATTTCTTCAGACGCCACGCAGCAGCGCCACGGGAAATTCCGCCAGGACCAGGGCTATCGGCAGACGACGCGTCTCCGGGTCGGCCTGGACGACGGCGCCCGTGAAGGCGTTGCCCCAGAGCACCGGCGCACCGGAAGGGAGCACGAGGTCGGTCTCCTCCCAGGTCGTGCCGCCCAGCGGCCATTGGCCGGCAGGGTTCAGTCGCGACACCAGCCTCGGCGCCACCGCCAGGACCCAGCTCGACGCCGACGAGCGCAGGAAGGCGCACACGTGCGCCGCCCGCTCCCCTTCGGCTTCGACCGGGAGGTAATCGCCGTCCACGAACGCCTCGCGGACCGCCGCACGCGTGCGCAGGGATTGCGCCGTCGTGAACAGCTTGACCCGCCCGTCCCGCCAGTTGCCCAGGAGGTCGTTGCACAGCAGGGACCGGTCCCGCGGCATTCGCTCCAGCAGGTGCGACAGCTCCAGCGCCCGGCGGTCGAACGCGGTGGGCCGGCGGTTGTCGGGGTCGGTCAGGCTGAAGTCCCACATCTCGGAACCCTGGTAGAAGTCGGGCACCCCGGGCGAGGCCGCCTTGAGGACGACCTGCGAGAGCGAGTTGACCGCGCCGGCGAACGCGATCCTCTGCTGGAATGGCAGAAACGACGCAGCGAATTCGCCGCTGCGCGCTCCGTGCAGCACGTCTCCCACGAACCGGGTCAACGCCGATTCGTAGGCCTCATCCGGCGACACCCAGCTCGACCGCTTCTTCGCCTCGCGGCTCGCCTTGACCATGAAGGCGCAGATCCTGGCCTCGACCCCGTCCAGACGGCCCTCGAGCGGCCAGATGCCGGCCAGCGACTGGTAGAAGAGCAGTTCGTCGGCCGGGCTCGGAGCGTCCAGGCCGCCGACCACCTTCTTCGACGGTGCGTTGATCGCCCTCCACTGGGCGACCCGCTCCGACCACTCGGGCGCGAGCTCGGAGATCGCGTTCAGCCGCGCTCTGACGTCCTCGCTGCGCTTGGTGTCGTGCGTCGACGTGGCGTTCAGCGAGTGCGGCAGGACCCTCGCCCGGCGGCTGTTCAGGGCGTGAAAGAAGCCGACAGAGCAATGCCGGCCTGACGGGTCGCCGCCGACCTCGTTCAACGAGACGAAAGGCGTGTAGGAGAACATCGCCGTGTCCTCGACGCCCTTGGCCATCGCGGGCCCGGTCAGCTGCTGCCACCGCATGACGAAGTCCAGGCGGGCCGCCTCGTCGACCTGAGCCTCAGATGCGGTGAGGACGCTTTCGACCACCCGCAGCGCGGACAGAGCGGCGACACTTGCCCCGTTGCCGCGGCGCCGGGCGGTCTCGAAGGACTGTTCAAGAGCCCGCCGGATTTGGAGCGCATCCTGCTGCGAAAGGTCCCCGTCGCGAATGTAGGTCCGGTAGACGGGCAAGGCGGCCGACACCTGCACGAGGGCCTCCTGGAGCTGATCGCGGGTCACTCCCGAAGCATCCGGCATCTTCGCCGCAAGCCGGGCGAGGTCCGCGGCGAGACGTGCGGCTTCCGCTGCGAACAATTCGCGGAGCGCTGCAAGCTTCTCGGCGGTCGCGACCTCTTCGAATGAACGGCGGTCGCCCGTCACGTCGCCGTACGCCTCGTGAATGCCGGCGACCCCCGCAGGGTCGACGAAGACTCCGTTGAGCGCGTTCAGGTACTCGTAACCGGTCGTGCCGTCGACCGGCCAGGTCGCGGGGATCTCCTCGTCAGGTCCGAGGATCTTTTCGACCACCACGCAGGCTGGCCCGCCCGCACGCCCCGAGGCTCCTTCCCCGACGACTCGCTCCGCCAATCGCTCCAGGTATCCGGCAGGGTCCCTGAGGCCATCGATGTGGTCGATCCGCAACCCGGTCGCGAGACCGTCGGCCATGAGCCGCAGCGGCAGCCGGTGCACGGCCTCGAAGACCTCCGGGTCCTCGACCCGAAGGGCCACGAGACCGGCGATGTCGAAGAATCGCCTGTAGTTGATCCGGGCAATCCCTTCACGCCAGTACTCGAGGCTGTAAGCCTGTCCTGCCAGGACGCCGCGCAGCTGTTCGCGGTCGAGGGCCGGGACGGCCCGCTCGGGTGGTTGGCGCGAGAAGAGATCGGCCCAGCGCCGCTTGAGCTGAAGGGCGGCGGCAAGCCTGTTCGAATCCCCGGCGGCGCCCCTGGAATGCCACGCGGGCAGGCCCGCCGTGTCCTGGAGGAGCGTGGCGACTTCCTCCCGTTCCGGGCATTCCTGCCCGTCCGCCAGCGACGCCAGCGCGAGCGCGTACGACCTCACGTTCAGCGGCCAGCGCTGCTCGAAATAGCGGGTGACCAGCCTCGACCCATCGAAGCACAGGGAGACCTCTCCGGCGTCGACCGCCTCGTCGACCGGCCTTCCGAGGACGGGAAGCACCAGCTTCCCACCGGGGCCGGATTCCCAGTCGATGTCGAAGAAGCGCGCGAACGGCGAGATGGGACCGTGCTCGAGCACGTCGCTCCACCAGGCATTCTCGGTCGAGGCGGCCATGTGGTTGGGCACGATGTCGAGCAGGAGTCCGAGGCGGCGTTCTCTCAGCTCGCGTGCCAGCCTCAGAAACGCTTCCTCACTGCCGAGCCCGTCTCGGACCCGGCCCGGATCGGTCACGTCGTAGCCGTGACGGCTGCCCCTTCGCGCCTCCCATATCGGGGAGGCATAGAGAGCGCCGGCGCCCAGGTCGGCGAGATAGCCGGCGACCCCCGCGGCCTGATCGAACCCGAACTCCGGTGTGAACTGGACGCGGTAGGTGGCAACAGGGACCGCTGCGGGCATCGGCTAGTGGACCCGCATGGCGAGCTGCGCGCCGAGGGCGACGAACCGGTCCACCCATTGCCCGGCGTCGAGGTCGCCGGCGTCGGCCGACTGTTTGCGGAGTGGGAACGCCGTCCTGGCAAGCTCGGCGAAGGTGTTCTGCGCCTCCCAGAGGTCGACCGGGAACGGCCAGCCCCTGGCCAGCGATACGCATTTCGCGGCGGCTTCGAGCGCCCGGAAGTCATGGGGCGTAGCGGCGAGTTCCCGCATCGCCCGGCGTACCCTCGCCGCGACACGGTAGATCAGCCCATCGACATCGAGCGGCACGCCCAGGCGCGTGGCGTCGTCGGCCAGTCCGCGCAGGCGTTCCGGGTTGACGTCGCCATCCTTCGACAGCTCCTGTCGCAGGCTCGCGTTCAGGTACAGCTCGGCCGCCGTCTGGAACGGTCTGGGAAGAGGCGAGCCCAGAGAAACCAGGAACCGCATGATCGGCGCCTCGCGGTTGTAGATCGTCGCGAAGACCCCTTCGACGCCGGTCACGGCCGACTCCAGGACCTGGTCCAGCACCTTGCGCCGCTCGTCCCGGAACAGCGACTTCAGAGAATACGTCGAAGAGCCGAAATTGCGGTCGAACGAGCGGATTACCTCCGGGAAGTCCGCCTGGTCGAACGTGGCCATCACGTCCGACTTCATCTGGTTGTATGGCTCGGCGCCCCTGTATTCGCGTACGCCGGCGCTCACGTTGTGGTCGCCCAGATGCAGCACGCCGAAGGCGGCCGTGGCCGACTCGAACGTCACCCGTGACGTAATCCTGGCGCGGCCCACCGCCACTTTGGCCCGACCGATCTCCCTGGACTCATAGTCCTCCCGGACTACCTCGTAGGCGTAGACGGATGCCCGCGGGCCATAGTCCTCAAAGAGCGAGCTGACCGCGTAGTGCGCCGCCACGTCGAGCAGGCTCACCCCCGCCGGGCGGACCCACTTGACGAAGATCGACCGGCCGTCGGCGTGTTCGGGGATATTGCTCCTGGCTTCCTGCAGGCGCGCGAGGAACCCCGCGTCGAGCTGCGCGCCGAAGACGTCGGCGCCCAGCTGCAGCACCCGTCCGGCGTACTGGATCACCTGGACGGTCTCGATCCCTGAGACGTCCTCGAAGAACCACCCGCAGCTCGTATACATGAGCATTGCGTGGCGCTGGAGTTCGAGAAGCTTCAACGCCCGTGCCGTGTTGCGGTCGCCGGCGCGGCGGGCGCGGTGCTCCTCCATGAATTGCCCGACCCGTTCCAGTGACCGGTCGAGGATCACGTCGATGTAATGGTCGCGCGCGGCCCACGGGTTCTCGAAGATCGTCCCGGCCTCGGCCTCATACAGTCGTGCCGCCTCGTCGCGCAGCCAGTCGAGCGCGGCTCGCAGCGGCCCGCGCCACCCCTGTCGCCATTCGGGGTGACTGCCGGCCCGGCAGCCGCAGTCGGCCCGCCACCGCTCGATCCCGTGGTCGCAGCTCCACGACGAGCCTTCGACGATCTCGACCTCGTCGGCCGGAGGGTGGCGTTCCAGAAACTCGCCGTAGACCGTCAGCCTGGCGGAGGCCGATTCCTCGATCCGTTTTGTCGCGAACGCGAGCGCCATGTCGCCGTGCCGGTGGTGATGGCCGTACGTCTCGCCGTCGGTGGCTATATGCGACAGCTGCGGTCCCGACGCGTCGGGACTGAACCCTCCGAGCAGACGGTCGGCGAAGGCGTCGCCGCTGTGGAGGAGTCCCTCGAAGGCCACGCCACGCGCGGCCGCGCCGTCGTAAAAGAAGAGGGCGATGGACCGGCCCGACGGCAGGCGGTGCAGGTATGCCCTGCGCGGGTCGATCCGCTCGCCGGTCACGTCACGCCACCGGCTGGTTCCCAGCGGCCGCGTCCTGCGCGCCTGCCTCGGCGCGAGCACGGTGAACTTGATGCCGGCCTCGGCCAGCGCCTCGAGCGTCGCGACGTCGGCGGCCGTCTCCGGCAGCCACATGCCCTCGGAGACCCGCCCGAACCGGGCGGAGAAGTCCCGGAGTCCCCAGGCGACCTGGGTCCGCCTGTCCCGTTGGTTGGCCAGGGGCATGATCATGTGGCTGTAGCACTGTGCAATCGCCGAGCCGTGCCCACCGAACCGCGCCATGCTCTCGCGGTCGGCCCGGAGGACCGCCTGGTAGACGTCCGGCGCGTTCGGCTGCAACCACGACAGGAGCGTTGGACCGAAGTTGAAGCTGATGGAGGAGTAGTTGTTGACGATCCGGCCCGCCATCCCCTCGCGGTCGAGGACACGGGAGGCCGAGTTCGGCGCATAGCACTCGTAGGTGATCCGCTCGTTCCAGTCGTGATACGGGTACGCCGAGTCCTGGACCTCGATCGCCTCGAACCAGGGATGCTCCCGTGGCGGCTGGTAGAAGTGGCCGTGGATGCAGACGTAGCGGTCCAACGGTCAGCCGGCCTCCTCGAGCACCACCGTCGAGAATGGCTGCACCTGGAGCCGCAGCTCCCCGCCGGGCGCCAGGTCGGCGCCGATCAGCGTCCCGGGGCCGCGCCACTCCGTGTCTGCGGAGTCGAGAACGCGTCGCCAGCGCCCGCGTGCTGCGGGCACGCGCACGTCGGCGGCGGTCGCCCCGAAGTGATGGAAGACGACCCCGCCGCGTCGGGCGGTCCTGGTCCGGAGCAGTAATCCCGGGGGCTCGACCAATGACGCGGCGGTCATCAGGCGCCGGGCGCCGGGTCGGGAAGGCCGCCCCTCGCGTCCGAATACAGGCCGCCGGCGCCGCAGGTCGAGCAGCATGCGGTAGAAGCGCAGCAGCGTGCGTCCGGGCTCCGAGCCCTTCAGTGTGTGGTCGAGGCGGGACCGTTCGAATGTGTCTTCCGACTGCGGGTCCGGCGGCTCTCCCTGCCACGCGAACTCCTCGAACTCTTCCTGGCGGCCCTGGCGGACCGCTTCGACAAGCCGGCTGTCCGAGTGGCTCACGAAGTACAGGAACGGCGCGTGCTCGCCGTACTCCTCGCCCATCCAGAGCAGCGGGATGAACGGCGACAGCAGCAAGACCGCCGCGGCCAGCTTCGACGCCTCGAACGGTAACGGCTGACCGAGCCTCTCGCCGAGCATCCGGTTCCCCACCTGGTCGTGGTTCTGTGAGAACGCGACGAACCGCTCCGGGGGCAGGTCGCGGGCCGGCGCGCCGAACCGCCGCCGCCGGTATTTCGAGTACTGGCCGGTGTAAACGAAGGCCTCGTTGAGGCTCGTGGCGAGGTCGGCCACCCCTTCGTAGTCAACGTAATAGCCGGTGCGTTCGCCCGTCAGCGCAACGTGCAGCCCGTGATGGAAGTCGTCGTTCCATTGCGCGTGCACGGCGTACCCGCCTGCCTCACGCGTCCGCACGACACGCGGGTCGTTCAGCGCGCTCTCCGCGATCAGGTACGCGCGCCGTGCGTGCTCCTCACCCTCGCGGTCGACCGCCTCAGCTAGCTCCTCCAAGAACGGCCGCGCGGAGAAGTCGTAGATAGCGTGCACGGCGTCGAGGCGGAGCGCATCGACGTGAAACTCGCGGATCCAGTACAGGGCGTTCTCGACGAAGAACTCGCGGACGGGGTCGCTATCCGGGCCGTCGAAGTTCACGGCAGCGCCCCAGGGAGTGCGGTACCGGTCGGTGAAGTAGGGGCCGAACTCCGCCAGATAGCTGCCCTCGGGCCCGAGGTGGTTGTAGACCACGTCCAGCACGAACGCCAGCCCGGCCGCGTGGCACGCGTTCACCAGCCGCCGAAGGCCGTCCGGGCCGCCGTAACTGTTCTGGACCGCGTAGGGATAGGCGCCGTCGTAGCCCCAGTTACGCGTGCCCGGGAACTGTGCGACCGGCATGATCTCGATGGCGGTAACGCCCATGTCCTGGAGGCCGGCGAGATGGGGCACGATTGCATCGAACGTGCCCTGGGCCGTGTAGGTCCCCACATGCAGCTCGTACAGAACGTAGTCGTCGAGCGGGGGGTTCCGCCAGTGGCTGTCTTGCCATTCGAACGCCGGGTCGACGACCTCCGAAGGCCCGTGGACGCCATCCGGCTGGGACCTCGAAGCGGGGTCGGGTCGGTCGGTGTCGCCATCGAGCCGGACGAAGTACCGGGCGCCCGCGGTCACGCCATCCGCGGTCGTCTCGTAGTATCCGCAGGCCGCCGGCGACAGGGGGACGAGGCGCTCCTGCGGGGCGATGAGACGGATGGCGGCGCTGGACGCGCGGGGCGCCCAGACCCGGCAGAAAGCGCGCTGGCCGCCGGCCGGCGTGACGCCCGGCGCCCGCGGGTTGGCCAGCGGGCGCGCAATGCTGTCACCGGTGGCGGGCGCGGTTGACCGCCGCCGGGTCATCCCTCGCCGCCGTCCAGCCTGAAGAAGGCCGCCGACAGCGGGGGCGCGGTGATGTTCAGCGAGTATGGCCGGCCGTGATAGGGCGCCGGCGCCGCCTGGGCGCCGCCGAAGTTGCCCTGGCCGCTACCCCCGTATTCCCGCGCGTCGCCGTTGAGCAGCTCCTTCCAGAAACCTGCTCTCGGCACGCCTACGCGGTAGTTGTGCCTGGGCACCGGCGTGAAGTTGCAGACGACCACGACCGGGTCGGCCGCGGGCCCGCCCTGACGAAGGAATGTCAGCACGCTCTGCTCGTGGTTGTTGGAGTCGATCCACTCGAACCCCGCATGGTCGGCGTCCAGCAGATGCAGGGCCGGTTCCGCCCGGTACATCCGGTTGAGGTCCTGCACCCACCGTTGGACGCCCTGATGGGGCTCGTACTGGAGGAGGTCCCACTCGAGGCTTGAGTCGTGGTTCCACTCGGCCCGCTGGCCGAACTCCCCGCCCATGAACAGCAGCTTCTTGGCGGGCTGGCCGTACATGTACCCGTACAGCAATCGAAGGTTCGCGAGTTTTTGCCAGTCGTCGCCGGGCATGCGCCCAAGCAGGGACCCCTTCCCGTGGACGACCTCGTCGTGGGAGAGGGAAAGGACGAAATTTTCCGAGAAAGCGTAGATCATTCGAAAGGTCAGGCTGCCGTGATGGTACTTGCGGTGCACCGGGTCCTTCGCCATGTATTCGAGGGAATCGTGCATCCACCCCATGTCCCACTTGAGGCCGAACCCGAGGCCTCCGACGTAGTTCGGCCTGGATACCATCGGCCAGGCGGTCGACTCCTCCGCAACCATCTGGACATCCGGATAACTCCTGTAGATATCCTCGTTGAGCCGTCGCAGGAATGAGATGGCGGCCAGGTTCTCGTTGCCCCCATATTCGTTGGGTATCCACTCCCCGGGCTGGCGGGAGTAGTCCAGGTACAGCATCGAGGCAACCGCATCGACCCTTAGCCCGTCGGCGTGGTATTTGTCCAGCCAGAATGTGGCGCTGCTGGTCAGAAAAGCGCGCACCTCGTTGCGCGAGTAGTTGAAGATCAGGCTCTTCCAATCGGGGTGGTACCCCTGCCGCTGGTCGGCATGTTCGAAGAGGTGCGTGCCGTCGAAATATCCGAGCCCGTGTTCGTCGGCCGGGAAATGCGAAGGCACCCAGTCCAGGAACACTCCGATCCCGGCCTGGTGGAGCTGGTCGATCAGGTACATCAGGTCCTGGGGCGCGCCGTAGCGTCGTGTGGGCGCGAAGTAGCCGGCCGTCTGATAACCCCAGGAGCCGTAGAACGGGTGCTCCATGACGGGCAGAAACTCCACGTGGGTAAAACCCATCCGGGAGACGTATTCGACCAGGCGAGGGGCAAGCTCGCGGTAGGTGAGGTGCCGGTCGTGCTCTTCGGGTACCCGCATCCATGACCCCGGGTGCACCTCGTAAATCGAGATCGGCGCGGAAAGGGAGTTCTTCTCGCGCCGCCCGGACATCCAGCCGGCATCTCCCCAGCCGTAGTCCAGGCCCGCGACCACCGACCCCGTCCTGGGAGGGAGCTCCGCAGCGAATGCGAACGGGTCCGCCTTGTCGACCGCGTACCCGTGGAAGCGGGAACGGATGTGGAACTTGTACACGTTGCCCGGCACGACCCCGGGGGCGAAGCCTTCCCAGATCCCGGATGTGTCGCGAGGCTTGAGCGGGTCCACGTCCGGGCGCCACCTGTTGAAATCTCCGATCACCGACACACGGTCCGCATTCGGCGCCCACACGGCAAAGTGGGTCCCCTCCGGTTTCCCCTCTGGAAGCGGGTGCGCGCCGAGCTTGAGGTAGAGCCGGTTGTGGGTCCCCTCGTTGAGGAGGTAGACGTCGTCGTTGGTTATCAACGGAGCCCCACCATCGCAGCATCTTTGCGGCAGGTCAAGACCCCTTCACAAATCTTCGTCCATTCACGGCGCACTCGCGGGTTCTCCAGATACTGCGAAACCTGCCCGTAACACAACTGTTTTCCAACCGTTACACATGGGACGCATTTGGTTACCCACCGCGTCGGTTGCTGGGCTAGTATAGGAACCGTCAAGGACACCAGGACTTTCGAAGGGCCCTCGAGAGTCACGGGCGGAGCAGGTTTCGATCTGAAACTCCGGCTCGCCGGGTTGGCCGAGGTGGACTGAGGCGGCACACTGGTCCACTGGCGCGTTACGGCCAGCGGCCGACAGGCTCGAGGTTGGAGGGCGGCCGTGCAGAACATTACCTTCGTGCTATTGAGCTTCGAAGGGCCAGACCAGTATGCGCACGCAGGTGGTCTCGGGACCCGGGTAGCGGGGATGTCCCAGGCGCTCGCCAGCATGGGGTTCGAGACCCATGTCTTCTTCATCGGCGACCCCGAGCTGCCGGGCCACGAGGTGTCCCCCGACGGCCGCCTCCATCTGCACCGGTGGTGCCAGTGGATCAGCAGGTACCATCCTGGCGGCGTCTACGACGGCGAGAACGGGAAGTTGGAGGACTGGACCCGTTCGGTCCCCCAGTGGATCGAGAGCAACCTGCTTCGGCCGATCGCCAGCGCAGGCGGCGCTGTGATCGTGATGGCCGAAGAATGGCACACCGCCGCATCGGTAGTCGCATTGCGGCAGCTGCTCGTCCGCAACGGATGGCAGTCCCATGTCAAGCTGCTCTGGAACGCCAACAACACCTTTGGATTCGACCGCATCGACTGGGCTGCGCTCCGGCAGTCGGCGGCAGTCAGCACCGTAAGCAAGTACATGAAGCACGTCCTCTGGCGCTATGGCGTCGACGCCAGGGTGATCCCCAACGGCATCTCCGAGTCCTGGCTGACGCAGCTCGACCGCAGGGCGTCGCTGCAGCTGGCCAGGGCGACCAGGGGGCGCATCACGCTGGCCAAGGTGGCCCGCTGGGACCCCGACAAGCGCTGGGAGATGGCGGTCGACGCAGTCGCCTTCACCAAACGCCTGCTGGGCACCCCGCTCTTCCTCGCCCGCGGCGGTACCGGGCAGTACGGCCAGACCGTGATTGAACGGGCCAGGCAACGAGGTCTCCGCCTGGCGAACGTCAACTGGTCGGGCGACGGGCCGGACGAACTGATCGACGCCATCCAGGGCGCCCTCGACGCCGACATGCTGGTGCTCGAAGGCTATCTGACCGAATCGCAGCGCCGGGTCGTGTTCCATACCGCGGACGCCGTGCTCGCCAACAGCGGCATCGAGCCCTTCGGACTGGTCGGGCTCGAGACGATGGCCGTTGGCGGGGTCGCGCTCGTCGGGTGCACCGGCGAGGACTACGTGACGCCCGGCCACGACGCGGTGTCTCTCCAGTCCAACGACCCACGCGAAATCGTGCACCACGTGAACGCCCTGACGGCGCAGCCCGACCTGTCGCGTCGCATGCGCCAGGCTGCGCGTGCGACCGCCGCGCGCTACACGTGGCAGGCGGTCATCAACCGGGTGCTCCTGCCATACCTGGGTGAACTGGGCGTCATGGCGAGCAACGGGCTCAACAGGCATAACGGGCATGCCCTTTCCGGCAGGCCGGGTCCCGGGAACCGGTGGCCGGCCAGGCCGGTCCGCCGTCTGCACAGGGCAGGTTCCCCGCGAGAAGGAATGGCGCCCGGCCGGCTGTGCTGGCCGACGCCCTTGGGGCGGGGTGATTCCCGCACGGTTTGAGGTATCAAAGTGACTACGCGTGAGGAGCAAATCCGGCTGATCGCATACCAGATCTGGGAGGAGGAAGGCCGCCCCCACGGCAAGCACATGGAACACTGGAGCCAGGCCGAGAGGCGTTGGAACCAGGACAGCGGGGCGGGCACAACCATGACCGGGTCAGGCTCGCCGTCCGCGAGGCCGGCGGCCGCCAGCGGCGGCGCGTCCAGCCCCGGCGCGGGAGGCCCGGGCGCAAAGCGTGTTCCACGCGCGGCGGCGAAGGCGCCCGAGGAGAAGCGAGGGCAGGCCAGGTCGCCGCGCACGCGGCGACCCGAAAAGTGAAGGTCTGGCCCGGCCAGCCGTACCCGCTCGGGGCCACGTACGACGGCGCAGGGACTAACTTCTCCCTCTTCTCCGAGGCCGCCGAACGCGTCGAGTTGTGCCTGATCGATGACTCGGGCGGCCAGGGGTGCATCGACCTCCCCGAGGTTTCCGGTTTCGTGTGGCACGCATACCTGCCTGGCGTCGGTCCCGGGCAACGCTACGGCTTCCGCGTCCACGGGCCGTGGGACCCGGCGCAGGGCCTGCGCTTCGACCCCTCGAAGCTCCTGATCGACCCCTACGCCAAAGCCATCGAAGGGCAGGTCCGCTGGGACCAGGCGGTCTTCTCTTATCGCTTCGGGGATCCGGACGGCGCCCGCGTCGAGACCGACAGCGCGGCCTTCGTGCCCAGGTCGGTCGTCATCAACCCGTACTTCGACTGGGGCAACGACCACCGGCCCGGCCGGCCGTGGCACGAGACGGTCATCTACGAGGTCCACGCCAGGGGATTCACGGTCACTCACCCGGAAATCCCGGAGGAGCTGCGAGGCAAGTACGCCGGTCTCGCCCACCCCGCCGCCATCGAGCACCTGACCCGCCTGGGGATCACCGCGGTCGAGCTAATGCCGGTCCATCAGTTCATCCAGGATGCCCACCTCCAGGAGAAGGGACTGCGGAACTACTGGGGCTACAACTCGGTTGGCTATTTCGCGCCCCACAACGAGTACTCGAGCGGAGGCGCCGCGGGGCAGCAGGTGCAGGAGTTCCGGCAGATGGTGAAGGCCCTGCACCAGGCCGGGATCGAGGTGATCCTCGACGTCGTCTACAACCACACCGCTGAGGGCAACCATCTGGGGCCGACACTGTCGTTCCGGGGGATAGACAACCGGGCGTACTACCGGCTCGTCGGGGACGACCCCCGGTACTACATGGACTACACGGGGACCGGGAACAGCCTGAACATGGCCCACCCGGGCGTGCTTCAGCTGATCATGGACTCGCTCAGATACTGGGTACTCGACATGCACGTCGACGGATTCAGGTTCGACCTGGCCGCGACGCTGGCCCGCGAGCTGCACGACGTCGACCGGCTGTCGACCTTCTTCGACATCATTCACCAGGATCCGGTGGTCAGCCAGACCAAGCTGATCGCGGAGCCCTGGGACCTGGGAGAGGGCGGGTACCAGGTCGGCAACTTCCCACCGCTGTGGTCGGAGTGGAACGGCAAGTACCGGGACGACGTCCGCGACTACTGGCGAGGCCAGGAACAGACCATGGCCGAGTTCGGATACAGGTTCACGGGCAGCTCCGACCTCTACGAGGCCACCGGGCGCCGGCCATTCGCCAGCATCAACTTCGTGACCGCGCACGACGGCTTCACGCTGCGCGACCTGGTCTCCCACAACGAAAAACAAAACGAGGCGAACGGCGAGGAGAACCAGGACGGCGAAGGCCATAACCGTTCGTGGAACAGTGGCGCCGAGGGAGAGACCGAGGACCCGGAAGTGAACCGGCTCCGGGCCCGGCAGCAACGGAACTTCCTGGCCACCTTGTTCCTCTCGCAGGGCGTTCCCATGATGCTCGGCGGCGACGAGATCGGCCGCACCCAGCGGGGCAACAACAACGGGTACTGCCAGGACAACGAGGTCTCATGGTTCGACTGGCAGAACGTCGACACGGTCTTGCTGGAGTTCGTCCGCGGGTTGATCCGGCTCCAGAAGGACCATCCGGTCTTCAGGCGCCGACGGTGGTTCCAGGGCCGGCCGATCTACGGCACCGAAAACCGGGACATCGCGTGGTTCACGCCGGCAGGCAAGGAAATGACCGAGGACGACTGGAAGCCCGGCGTGGCAGGCTCCCTTGGCGTGTTCCTGAACGGCGAAGGGATCGCCAGCCCCGACCCGCGCGGCGAACGGGTCGTCGACGACACGTTTTACGTCATGTTCAACCCGTTCCATGAGGCGGTCAGCTTCAAGTTGCCGCCCCGGCGGTGGGGCGGCGCATGGGCGGCGGTGCTCGATACCACCACCGGTTTCGTGGACGGCGAGGGTGCCGCGGCGAGGGCCGGAAGCGCTTTCGAGGTGGGCGGCCGTAGCCTGATCCTCCTGCGACGGCGCTGAGGCCGGTCCATGCCGCGCGGCAACCGCCGGTCCGATCGACACGGCGCCGGATCCGCGGGCCGATCGGGGTCGACGGCGTGATCTGACCGAAGGAGGGAGCCATGGGCGGGACGGTCACGCAGAAGCTCATCGAGAGCCATCTCGTATTGGGCAAGGTCCTCGAATTCGGCGGGCCGGGTCTTCAGACCCTGTCGACGCCCGAGCGAGGCACGATTGCGAACATGTCGACCGAGCTGGGTGGACTGGCGAAGCTCCTCAAGGCCGGGGTAAGGGAGCTGGAGGTGGCGTGCGGTCCGTGCATTGGCATGGGCCAGGCGCCCCCCAGCTTCGGAAACTCCCTGCGGACGTTCAACCGTAATTCCCCGGGGGCGGTCGGGAACAGCCGATGATCGCGTCTACCTCCGGGCAAAGGTCGTCATCAAATTGCGGGACAACATCAGCACCGACGACATTCTCCCCGGCGGCGCCCAGTTCCTGCCGCTGCGTTCGAATATCCCTGCGATCTCCGAATTCACGTTCCGGTACGTCGACTCCGGGTTCGTGGAACGGGCCCGCCAGGCGGGGCCAGGCGTGATCGTCGGAGGCAAGAACTACGGCCAGGGTTCCAGCCGCGAGCACGCAGCGATTGCGCCGATGTACCTGGGGATAAAGGTGGTCGTCGCGAGGTCGTTCGCCAGGACCGGGCGCTACGACTGACGCGGGAAATGCGGCGCAGTCCTGCGTATCTGCTCGGCTTTACCGGCCGCTGCGGGTGGGCTATTCTATCCGCCTCTGTGTCGGCGAAGCTCGTAGAGCCGCCGCTCACCCCGCACGTACCGGATACATGGCCGGGTCGCGAGGCACCCCCGAAACATGGTCAAACGCATCAAGAAGTCCGCCGCGGACAGGGTCAGCCCGGAAGACCTCGGCAGAGATGCCAGTCTACTGAAATACACCCCGCCGCCCGTCGGAGACGAGTACGACCCCGATAACCCGGAGGCGCTCGTCATCTCGAACACAACCGAAGTGCTGACTGCCTCCGAGCTCGACCAGTGGGAGGCGACCCGTGCCGCCGAGCAGGAGGCCACGCGCGCCGCGGAAGAGCTCGAAGCCGTCCAGCCCGAATCGGAAGTCACGGACGACCCGGTCCGCATGTATTTGCGGGAGATCGGCGGCGTCGACCTGCTGACGGCCGAGGATGAACGGGTCCTGGCGCGGGCGATGGAGCTCGAAAAGCACCTCGACAATGTTGAGGCGGCCCTGAGCGAACCGCAGGGCAGGGCGCCGCGGGCAAGCGGGGTCGTAAAGGAGATCCTGGCACGGCTGGCGGCCATGCAGCAGGCTTCGTCCGCCATATCCCGTTTCGTGGGCCTGCGAGGCGACATCCCTCTCTCCGTCCTCATGACCGACCCGGAACTGCGGGCGCTCATCGATGGCCCGGACAACGAACAGCTGATCAAGTACATGCAGGACACGCTCCAGATCAGCCTCGAACAGGTCCAGCCGACGATCGTGCAGGTTTCGGTGCTATCCCGCCTGCTTCCGATAGAGGTGCTGAACGCCCTCGATGGCGACCCAACGCTCAAGCAGCTCCAGAAACAGGTCGAGAAGGACGACTTCGATTCGCGGCTCGACATGTACGAACTGCTCTTCAACTCCCACCTGGCCCGGGTGCGCGACGAGGGCGAGAAGGCCGAACGGCACCTGGCCGAGGCGAACCTGCGACTGGTGGTGAGCGTCGCCAAGAAGTACATAGGGCGGGGGATGGCCCTGCTGGACCTCATCCAGGAAGGCAACATCGGCCTGATCAGGGCGGTCGAGAAGTTCGAATACCGCAAGGGATTCAAGTTCTCCACGTACGCCACCTGGTGGATCAGGCAGGCGCTGACGCGGTCGATCGCCGACCAGGCCCGGACGATTCGAGTCCCGGTGCACATGGTCGAGACGATCAACAAGCTGCTGAGGGTCAGCCGGCGGCTGGTCCAGGAGTACGGGCGCGAACCGACGGTCGAGGAGATCGGAGGCGCCATGGAGCTGCCATCGGACAAGGTGCGCGAGATCCTCAAGATCTCGCAGGTGCCGGTCTCGCTGGAGACGCCCATCGGGGAGGAGCAGGATAGCCACCTGGGCGATTTCATCGAAGACCGCACGACGACCGCCCCGGCCGAGGCGGTGTCGCAGCAGCTGCTCAAGGAGCAGGTCGACGATGTCCTGGCGACGTTGAGCCTGCGCGAGCGGCGTGTGCTTCAGCTGCGTTTCGGGCTTGAGGACGGGCGGAGCCGGACGCTGGAGGAGGTCGGGCGGGAGTTCAACGTGACGCGTGAACGCATCCGCCAGATCGAGGCGAAGGCGCTTCGCAAGCTCCGTCACCCCACGCGCAGCCGCAAGCTCCGCGACTTCCTGGAGTAGGCGGCGCACCCGTGGTGTCCAGCTTCAACCACACCGGGATCGTGGTGCGGGACGTCCAGAAGATGGTCACCTTCTACACGGATGTCCTGGGCCTCAAGAAGCTGAGAGAGATCGACAGCGTTGCTCCACCCGGCGGCGACCACACAGGCGTTCCCGGCGCCAGGCGCAAGCTGGTCTTCGTGGGCTTCGGCGATGGCGGCCACCAGATCGAGCTGGTGCACTACATCGACCCGCCGAGCCCAGCCGGGCACCTGGACAAGCACCAGTTCGGCGCGACGCACGTGTGCTTCAACGTCGCCGACCTGGCGCGCTTGCACCGGGAGCTTTCGGCGAAGGGCGTTCGCTTCGTGACGGAGCCGAAGTTCCGCGACACCCCGAACGGGCGCGTCGGAATCGTCTATGCGCGGGACCCTGAGGGCAACTGGCTGGAGTTCATCCAGGCCGCCGCGTAGTCTCGACCTTTTTGCTCTCCCCGCAATTTGATTTTGAAAGATGCTGGCAATGACTGATCAAGCGCAAGTGGGTAGCACAAATGTTATACTCAAGAAATGCCAAAGGAGATCAAAGTCCGCAAGGTCGGTGGCTCGGTGAGTGCGACGCTGCCAAAGGAAATGGCAGACCGTTTTGGCATCGAACCCGGCGACACGCTCCTTGCCATTGAGACGGCCGACGGCATCCTGCTTACGCCCTACGAGCCACTCACCCGTGAAGCGCTCCAGATCGCGGCGACCGCAGCCAAGAAATATCGCAACGCGCTCCGTCAGCTTTCACGGTAGCGCTGTCCGTGGACGAACCGCGCTGGGTGTCGCGGCTCGTTGTTGAGACGATCCATTTCCTCCAGCTGGCCGAACATGGAGGCCGCCGCGGCATGCGCGATGCCGGGCTTCTCGACGCGTCTCTCGCGAGACCACGCCACCGGTGGGCATACGAGCCCGATTCTGACGTTGTGGGCCTGGCGGCTGCCTATGCCTGGGCGATCCTCAGGAACCACCCGTTTCTGGACGGCAACAAACGCGTCGCCTTCATGACGGCCGCTACTCTTCTGGGCCTGAACGGATACCAGCTCGTAGCGCCGGAGCAGGAAGTCGTGGCGGTCATGATCAGGGCCGCCGCATCAGACCTCGACGAAGATGATCTGGCTGCCTGGTTTCAACGACATGTTCGGCGCTCAACTGGCGCGTGAAAGGCCGTGAGAGGCCCGGAACTGGCAAGCGCGAATGTCCTACGCGAGGAACTTCGGCAGCGCCTTCTCGTTCAGCTCCAGGCCGAGCCCGGGCCGAGCGGGGATCGCGATCTCGCCTGCTTTCGGTAGCACGGGCTCCTTCCACAGCTCGGCGCTGGATTCCGCGGTCCCGCCGAACTCGATCGAGAACTCGTGCGGCCTGATCGCGTTCGTCACGGTCGAGTACGCATGCAGGCTGGCCAGCGAATTCACGCCTGACGATGGGCTGTGCGGCATCACGGGTTTGTTGGCGGCCACCGCCATCTCGTAGATGCGCTTGACCTCCGATATCCCGCCGGCGTTCAGGATGTCCGGCTGCAGGATGTCCGGGTTGGCCAGGTCGATCAGGTCGCGGAACCGCCAGCGGGTCTGCTCCTGTTCGCCCGTAGAAATTGCGACCTCCAGCGCATCGACCACCTGGCGAAGGCCTGGGAGGTCGTACTGCGGGAGGGGTTCCTCGAAATGCGATACGCCCAGCTCTTCCATGCGGTGCCCCTGCCGGACCGCGGTCTTGACCGAATAGCCGTTGTTGGCGTCGAAGCCCAGATAGATCTCCGCCGGAAGGAATTCGCGGACCAGCTTGAACATCGCGAAGTCCTTGTCGGGGTTGGCGTCCTGGCGGTGGGAGCGCCAGTCCATCCTGATCTTGAACGACCGGAACCCCTGGTCCCAGCCGACACGGACGTCGGCGAGCATCTGTTCCGGCGTCTTCTTCCAGCCGTTGCCGACGCTCCAGTACAAGGGGATGGTCGTGCGGGCCGCGCCGCCCATGAGGTCGTAGACTGGCCGGCCGGTGGCCTTGCCGAGGATGTCCCAGCAGGCGATGTCGACGGCGCCAACCAGCTGGATTGGGAGCCTGGGCGGGGTGCCGTCGCGGGGCCCGAAGAAGAGGCGCTCCCAGATCTGGTTCGTGCGCCTAGGATCCTCACCCATGATGAGTGGGGTGATCAGTTCGTCGAAGTACGCGGCGGTGACCTTTGGCGACCGCCCCGGCGCCTCCGCCAGCCCGGTGATGCCTTCGTCGGTAGACACCCTGAGCAGCATGCGCCCGTTACGGAGCAGATCGACCTTGACGTCGGTGATTTTCATCGGGCACCCCATCAGAAACGGTTGCGCGGAACCGGCGCGCGCGGAGCCGGCGAGTGAATCTTAGATCACATGCCACCAGCGATAGTGGGGTTCGGCAGGGAGGGATGTCCTGCTCGCTGGTCCAGAAATCTGGTATCGGGTCGCGTATCTGAATAGCGGGAAAAGTGATACCAGATCGCGAGGGTCCGCGAAATTGAGTCCGCAGGACGGGCACTGCCGGTTGAGGACGGGACAGCTCATGACGTGAACGCGGCGGGTGGCCTTTCCGCAAAGCGGTCCAGAGCGCCCTCGTCGATCTCGATGCCGAGCCCCGGGCCGGTCGGAACCGCCACGCGGCTCCCTGCGACCTCGAAACCGGAGGTCAGATGCTGTCGGACTGGGTGCGGCGTCTGGTCGTACTCGAGTACTGGTTCGTTCACGTACGGCTCAGGGGCGACCGAATGCGGGGTCAGAGGCAGGCAACTGGACACATGGAGCGAGGCAGCGAAGCTGATGCCGGTGCCCCAGAAGTGTGGGTTCATTGGCACCCCGAAAGCGTTCGCCATCTGGCCGACGTGCAACAGCTCGGTGATGCCGCCGACATTGACGACGTCTGGTTGGACGATGTCGAAAACGTGGCCGGCGAGGCGCGGGGCGAACTCGTAGCGAGTCCTGAGTCCCTCGCCTCCTGAGATCGGCATCTCGACCCCTTCCTTCACCTGCAGGTTCGCGGCGTCGTCGTAAGACCCGCAAGGCTCCTCGAACCAGGCGATGTCGGCGGCGGCTATCTGGCGGCCCACCGCGATGGCGGTCGCGGCGTTATAGCCCTCGTTGGCGTCGACCATCAGCCGGAGGTCGTTGCCGATCGCCTTCCGTACCGCGAATACCCTGCGTACATCCTCGGCTACCGGCTTGCCGGCGATCTTCATCTTCATCCCGGAGAATTCGCGTTCACGATAGCCGATCGCCTCGGCGATCAAAGCGTCGGGAAAGTCGTTCTCGGTGTAGTACAGCCCGGTGGCGTACACGGCGACCGAATCACGGACCGGCCCGCCGAGGAGCCTGCACACCGGCTCGCCGGCAGCTTTTCCGCCGATGTCCCAGAGGGCGATGTCGAACGCGCTGAGCGCCGACATCCCAGCGCCGGCATAGCCGTGGCTTTGAAAAAGGGAGTCGGCGATCTTTTGCCAGAGCCGCTCCCTGGCCAGGGCGTCCTCCCCTGTGAACAGGGACGCCAGCGACTCGACGGCAGCGCGGGCAGCCTGCCCCATCCCGCATTCGCCCCACCCGACGATCCCGTCGTCGGTCGTCAGCTTGACGACCGTCATTCCGCGATGGTCGGTCCAGCGCTGGGACCAACCGAACGGTTTCTCCAGCTTCGCGGCCAGCGAATAGACGTCGACTCGCTCGATGATCATCCGTGCACCTCCACAGGTGCACGGAACGTTACATCCGAGAGTCCGACACGTCACCCTCGGGGAGTGCTGCCGTCAGCAGGCGCGGGGCGAGTCAGTCCGGAGGGCACCCAACGTCTCGTCGCTCGGGGCCTGGGAGCGCGACCGGCTCCACCAAATCTCGACGGTTCCACAACGCTTTCTCAACCCGACCGGTCAGCAACCGAATTGTTACGTTTCTCACAGCTACGTATCATCCACGGAACCCGGCCAGGGAGGCTGGTGTATGCGTCTCGGCTCTTAGGCTCGATTACATCGAATATTCAGGCCAATCTAAGCCCGCCGGTCGAACGAATCTGGATGATCGGCCGGCTGCTTGTCGCGCTCGGAATCATCGCGGGCACGAGCCTCCTCCTGCGACCGGGAAAACCGTTCGCCTGGGACCCCTGGCGCGGCTAACGTGAACAGCCTGCCGGTGCGGACCGCGCGGCTCATCGCCGCGCAGGTGCAAGACAGCCTGAGCCTGTGGCGAGAGCGAGCCTGGTCCATCGGCAGGATCGTTACGGCGCTGGCCGCGCTTGCCGGCACTCACCTGCTTCTCCGGGGCAACCCGGGGTACTGGATCTTTGTCGGCGGCGCCTTGTTCGTGGTCGTATACGGGGGCGTCCTGCTCCTGGTGCTTTCCCGGAAACGGCTGTTTCCGGTCTTCGCCATCGGGTTTGCGGTCGACAACCTCATCCTGCTTGGCGCGTGGTGGGCGTACCTGCAAGTCAACAGCGGCGCACTGGAGTCCAACGACCTCTGGCTCATCATCGTCCCGGTCGTCATGTTCGGTATCGTGCGGATCGGATGGATCGCGGGCGCCTTGCTCGCCGTGTTCTGGCTTAGCTGGCTGTCATGGAGCGCAAGTCATTACTTTACGCAAGACAGCTACGACGTCACGCAGCTACCACTCCGCCTCATGTTCATCGGGGTGTCGTTCGTCCTGGTCCTGCGACTCGTCGCGATGGTCAGCCAGGAACGGCGGCTCGAGCGAGCCCGGGTAGTTGAGCTTGCGCAGTTGGACCGTTTCAAGTCCTCGCTGGTGCGCTCGATTTCGCACGAACTGCGAACACCCCTCACCAGCGCAAAGGTTTACACGGAGCTCCTGGAACGGCTGAATGACCCCGCGGGGCCGGGAGACGAAGCGCGGATCGTGCGCGGGCTGAAGAGTTCGATCGAGCGTCTGGAGCGAATCGTCGAGCAGTCGACCGACTTCGCCTTCATCAGCGGCTCCGGAGCAGGGATCGCGGAGCCCATCGACCTTCGCACGCTTGTCACGAGAGGAGTCGACCTGCTGCGCCCCGAGTTCGAGAGTCGGCGCCAGAGCGTCGAAATCAATACCGACTCGGACCTGCCGAAAGCGCGGGGGAACCCGGGCCAGGTTGAGCGCGTGCTGCTGATCCTGCTCGACAACGCGAACCGATATTCCCCCGACGGGGGTCGCGTCACGGTGGAGGTCAGGCGAGACGATTCGAAAACATGGGTCGGCGTGGGAGATCAGGGTCCTGGTATCTCCGATGAGGACCGCCAGTTTCTCTTCTCGAGTTTCTATCGCGGCAGCAAGGCGGACCGGCTGGGCACGCCCGGCATGGGTCTTGGCCTCGCGCTGGCCAAAGAGCTGATCGAGCGTCAGGGTGGCGATATCGGCGTCGAACCGCGCGAGGGCGGCGGCACCGTTGCGTATTTCACGCTGCCCGTGGAAGGCGGCGGGTAGGGTCGATCCCTGACACTGGGAGCGCCGCGAAGGCTACCGCGCCATTGCGTAAGCCTCGGACCTGACATCGGCTGCAGCGCTGAGGGTGCCCGTCCGGTGGTCGGCCGCGATGCCACATATCGCGTTCGCCCTCCCGGCGATCGGGCGCAGCCATTCGACCTTGTGGCCGCGACGCTCGAGCTCCTTGCCAACAGCCTGGTCGAACCTTCCTTCGAGTTCCAGGCGCCCGGGTGTATAGACGTGGGGCCAGAAGGAGTCCGGGAAGCTCCATTGCAGGAACCGTGGCGCTTCCGCGGCCTGCTGCGGGGTCATGCCGAAGGCGGCGATATTCAAGAAGTACTGAACGGTCGCCTGGATCTGCGCGTCGCCACCCGGCGTGCCGAAAGGCATCCACGGCTTGCCGTCCTTGAACGCGAGAAGCGCATTGGGCGTAAGCCTGGGGCGCTTCCATGGCGCCAGCGCTGACGGGTGCCTGGGATCGAGCCACGTCTGCGACCCGCGGGTGGACGGCGTGAACCCCAGGCTCGGGACGACCACCGTGGCGCCGTCGCTCGGCGTTGCCGAAAACATGTTGCCCCAGCGGTCGACCGCGCAGGCGTAGCTGGTGTCGGGTTCGGCGTTGCCGTTACGGGGCGCCGGAGGTTCGTAGGCGTAGCCGGCGGGTTGCGAGCGCCCCTCGTGCCGCCACGGATCGCCTCTCGCAGGCATCGCAGGGGTCGCCGCCTTCATGTCGATGCGCGTGCGTCGCTCCTTCGCGAACGGAGCGCTCAGGAGGCCTCGGATTGGCACATCGACCAGGTCCGGGTCGCCGAAATAAGCGTCTCGGTCTGCGAAGGCGTGCTTGATCGCCTCGGCGACCAGGTGCAAGTAGTCCGCTGAGTTGTGGCCAAGGCCTTTGAGGTCGTCGCCTGCAAGGATCTGGACCGTCTCGGCGAAGGCGGGACCCTGGCACCACGGCCCGTTCGTATGGATTTCGAACTCGTGGAAGTGGCCGGAGCTCGGGGGTTCATGGCCGATCCGAAACTCGACCATGTCCTGCATCGACAGAAACCCGCCGCCTTCGCGAACGAACGACACGATTTCCTCGGCGATCGGGCCTTCGTAGAAGTACTCGCGCACGTTCGCAAGCGCCGCCTCGCGCCCCTTCGCGCGGCTCTGACGCTCGACCTGCACCAGGCGCTCGAATGTCCCGGCCAGTGCCGGTTGCTTCAGGGTCTCTCCGATTGCGGGCGCCCGACCGTCGCGCAGGAACACGGCGTCGCGGGTCGGGAAGCGACCCTTGTTCGTCTCGAAGCTGGCGAGGGCGTCGTAGATTTGCGGGCTGACCGCGATGCCATCGCGGGCATATTCGAGCGCGGGCGCGACCACCTGTTCGAAGGTCATCGTGCCGTGTTCGATGAGGGCGGTGATCCAGGCGTCGGCAGCCGCCGGCACCACGACCCTCTCGACCCCTGGTGGGATGCGTCCACGCCGGTTCTTCACGAAATGGTCCAGGCTGGCGGCCTTTGGCCACCGCCCGAGCCCGCTGATGCTGAACACCTGCTTGCGGGTGGCGCTGTAGATCAGGATCGGCGCCACCCCGCCAAAGCTGGTGGATCCGGGCAGGACGACATTCAGTGCGATCCCGGCGGCCACGCCTGCGTCTACGGCATTGCCACCCTGCTCGAGCATCCGCCACCCGGCTGCGGTAGCGAGGTAGTGGCCGGAGGAAACGGCATGCGTGCTGCCCATCACGGGCGGGCGGTACGAAGCGGTGTCTGTAGTCATGCGACGCCTCCGCACAGGTGGCATTTCAGGGGCCTCGGGCAAACCGACTGCGTGCGCATCATAGCCCCGGTTGCCGGGGTCCGCCGCCATGCGCTCAGAGCGGCCGGTCGAGAATGGCTCGTACCCGCGGTTCCAGCTTCTTGAGGGCCGGGTCGTACTCGCCGAACGGGAACTCTCCGGGCCTGTCTTTCGCCCACTCGGCAGCTATGCGACTGGCGTCGAGGATTCCTCGATCCCGCCGATGCAAGACGAACTGCACGAACTCGAGACGTCGCCGCCGTCTGGCACGCCACCGGAAAGGCAGCCAGAATGGGAGCGTCAGGCCTCGACAGACCATTCGAAACGCCCAGCGCTGGTCGTGCATGACGTCCTGGGCCGCTCGATTCATGCTGCGGTCGAGCTCGGTGCGGACCGGACCCGTTGGGTCGAATGCCATGCCTGTACAGTACCGCGGGACCGCCCGAATGGCGATCAAGGGAGGATCAGATGGAACAGAGGCCCCTCGGGCGCAACGGCCCGCTTGTATCCGTCGTTTGCCTTGGCGCCTGGCCGCTCGGTGGCGGGATGGGTGATATCCCGGAGCGGCAGGCGATTGCGACGATCCACGCCGCGCTCGACGCTGGCATGACGTTCATCGACACCGCTGAGAGCTATCGGTCGAGCGAGGCGGTAATCGGCAAGGCGCTGCAGGGACGGCGTGACCGGGCGTTCGTGGCCACGAAGCTTTCAGGAAGCCATGCGCCGGAGCACCTCGCTCGGGCTATCGAAAGCAGCCTGCGGGCGCTGCATACCGACCATGTGGACCTGTACCAGCTCCACGGGCCGGACCCATCGCAGCCGATCGCGGACACGATGGCAAACCTGATGAAGCTCCGAGACCAGGGCAAGATCCGGTACATCGGCGTGTCGAATTTCTCCGGAGCGCAGACGCGAGAGGCGATCAAATACGGGACAGTCCACAGCTCGCAGCCTCGCTACAGCATGATGTTTCGCGACGCCGAGCGCGAGGTCCTGCCCACCTGCCTCGAAGCCGGAATCGGAGTAATCGCACATTCACCGCTCGCCAAGGGGCTCCTGACCGGAAAGTACAGACCCGGGCATCAATTCCCGGAGGGCGACGAGCGTGGCCGAATCAGCGTCTTCGACCAGCAGAAAGTCGCCAGGGCATGGGAAGCAATTCCAAATCTGCAACGGTGGGCGGAGGCGCGCGGTCGGGACCTGGTCCAACTGGCGATCGCATGGACCCTGTCTCATCCGTCCATGACCTCCAGCATCGTGGGCGCCAAGACGCCGGAACAGGTGAAGCACAACGCGAGGGCGGCCGACTGGCGGCTTTCGAAGGACGACGTGGCCGAGTTGGAAACGCTGCTTGGCGGCCTCGACCTCAGCCCGTAATGAGCCCTCGCTCCGTGGCACGGCCAATAGCGGTGTCGTACATCGCCACGATGTTCTCCGGAGGAACTTCCGCTCGAATGTTGTGCACCGCGGTGAGGACGTACCCTCCGTTCTGGCCCAGGTCCGCCATGCGCCGTCGCACTTCGTCGGCGACTTCAGCAGGAGAGCCGAACGGCAGAACTCTCTGGGTATCTATCCCTCCCCAGAAGCATAGGTTTCCTCCGTAGTTGCGCTTTAACTCGGTGGGATCCATCCCTTCCGCGTTGACCTGGACCGGGTTGATGACGTCCACGCCGCAATCGATCAGGTCTCCCAGCAGCGGCCGGATCGCACCGCAGCTATGCAAGATCACTTTCGCATCGGTGTGCCGGCGAATCGTTCCCACAAAGCGCGCGTGGTATGGCTTGATCATCCTCCTGTAGAGCCCGGGGCTCAGCAGCGTCTGGGTCTGCATGCCGAGGTCGTCGCCAAAGGAAACCCCGTCGACCAGATCCCCTACTTCATCGAGCACGGCCTCCGCAAAGGCACACACCATCTCGGTCGCGCGGTCCTGGAGCGCCTCGGCGAAGGCTCGATTTGACAGGAGATCCTCGAGATACTCGGTAAACCCGCGCAATCTCTGCGCGAGGTACAACGTGCCGCAATTTCGCAGCCTCACAACCAATGCAAAGTCGGTCTCGTTTCGGAGCCGCTGGAGACGCTCCCTGAGGCCTTCGATATTCCTCCCGTGTTCGGCGACCACCCAGGGCACGGCGTCGACGTCTGAGGCAGACGGGGAGTCGAGGTGCTGCAGAGGCCCTCGCACGTTCATGTAGGGCGAAGACATGTCTGCTCGTTGCCAGACCACTCCCCATCCATCGACCGCCGTGAGTGAATCGACCTGCCTTCGAGAATCCACCTCCTGGATCCGGGCATCGACCCCGCGTACATCGATGTCGAAGCGTTTCAGCACCGTTTCACTCGGTGTGACGGTAGCCTCGTCGCTGGACTGCCAGTCTTGCGGGAGCTCGGGGGCCAGGCCGAGGTACTTCAGAAGCCGGGCGTAGGCGTCCGCCTGGATGCCGGTCTCGTGCGAACCGCCGAAATCCACGGGCGTCCTGTCCGTCGCCTCGTGATTCAACGCGCGGCGGACGCGTTCCCTGTGAGTGGTGGCCACTGGGGACCTCCAGACGATACGAAATCTCAGGGTTCACGGCGCCGGATTCGCGCCGATTGTAAACCGGGATGGAACTTCTAGTTGCCTGTACGCGAGAGGTCCCCGAGGAGTCGTATTGCACGCTCCCACGACTTCCGGCGGTCAGCACCGGCAGTGACGACGGCCACCAACACTTCGGATGCTCCCCAGCCGAGCAGTTGCTCGAGCCGCTTCGCCACGGTGGCCTCGTCCCCATGTGCGACCACGGCGTCGATCATGCGATCGCTCCACTGTGCTGACTGGACCGCCTCCGGGAATCCCGCATCGGCGAACATTTGCGCATAGAAAGGGAGTCGCGGATACGTTGCGAGCTGTTCTCGCGCGGCTGCGCGGGCCTCCGCGGCGTTGTCGTGCACGCACACCGGTACATGCGCGATTAGCGGCGGCGTAGACCTGCCGGCCTTTCCCGCGCCGTCTTTCATCGCTGGCAGCGCTATATCTCGCAAGTACTCGGCGGGGCACACCCAGCTGATCGCCCCGTCGGTCTCCGCGCCACAGAACTCGAACGATGTCTTCCGGAGCGCCGAGGCCATGACTGGCAATTCGGGCATCGCGGAGGTGATTCGAGCGTGCGCCTTGTAGTGTTTGCCCTCGAAGTCGATGGCGCCGGTGTGCAACAGCTCCCGGACGATGTGGACGTACTCGCGAAAATGGGACAACGGCGCAATGAAGCGGTATCCGAACATCGCTTCGATCGTTGGCTTGTGGCTTGGGCCAATCCCCAGCCGAAACCGGTCCGGCGCGAGTCGCGATACGACCTGGGCCTGTTGGACCACGACTATCGGGTGTCGCGGCCAGCTCGGCAC
>JACPRT010000172.1 GCA_016189845.1 Chloroflexota bacterium
CACGTAAAAGAGCGCTCCTCGCGATCTACAGATCTTCCGGATCTCCCTTGCGAGGACCAGCAACTCGCCAGCCGCCATCTGCTTCTCGCGAAGCTGGACCAGGTTGACGCCGCCCCGTACAGCCGCGTCGACAGCGTCTGGCAGCGACACGCCGGAGGCGACAGGTCCCCCGGCGACCAGACAGAGGATCGGGCGGCGCAATATCGGACGGTGCGATGCCGGCAGAGGCGTTGCCGGCCGGGGCGATGCCGGCAAGCGGCTACGCGCTCGCGCGGAGGACCGGGGCGACGCCTTCGGTCGGGCTCGAAGCGACGGCCGCCTCTCGCCGCGGCATGCGGCCGGCCAGGAACGCAGTGCGACCCGCCTCGACCCCGAGCCTGAACGCCTCGGCCATCAGCGCCGGGTTCCTGGCCTGGGCGATCGCGGTGTTCACAAGAACTGCATCCGCGCCCATTTCGAGGACACGCGACGCGTCGGACGGCACACCCAGGCCCGCATCGACCACGACCGGTACGCTGGCCCTCTCGATGATGATCGCGATCTCCTCGGCCGTGAGGATCCCCTGGCCGGAGCCGATCGGTGAGCCCAGGGGCATGACGGTGGCACACCCGAGATCTTCCAGCCTCTGCGCGAGGACCGGGTCCGCGTGGATGTACGGCAGCACGACGAACCCGTCCTTGATCAGCTTCTGGCACGCCTCGAACGTGCCGACCGGATCGGGCAGCAGGTATTTGGGATCCGGGATTACCTCTACCTTGATCCAGTTGGAACCCGTCACCTCGCGGGCGAGGCGGGCTGTGAACACGGCCTCTTCGGCTGTCTTGCAACCTGCGGTGTTCGGGAGGATCTGGTACCGGTCCCAGTCGATGTAGTCCAGCACCGTCTTCTCATTCGGGTTGTCGAGGTTCAGACGGCGGATAGCGACGGTTATGATCTCCGTCCCGGACGCTTTGACGGCGGCCGCCAGGTCGTCCATAGACCGGTGCTTCCCGGTGCCCGTCATCAGGCGCGACCGGAACTTCCTGCCGGCGATTACAAGTGGGTCGTCCTGTGGGACTGCGGTCTGCATGCATGGTCTCCCTTCGCTGGCATTACCCAGTGCAGGTTCTATGGGTCGTCCCGACGCGTCGGGACCTCTCAGCCTGGCCCCGGCCAAGCTCCCCAGGTTCCTAACCTCGTGTCTCAGATTATGCGCCCGCAGACGGCCAGTCAAACGTGGCGGTCGCATGTCGTGGCATGTACCTGTATCCCCGCGTGAATTTGCGCGGGCGTCCATGCATCCAGAACTGCGGGACGAACGTATGTGTGACAGGCGGCCCGTCTATATCTGTCGCGGGTTTCGTTGCGGCCGACGAAAAACGTAATCGGACGGGCGGTGAGTACGCATTCCTCAGGTGATCCCCTAACAGGTTGACACCGGGAGAAATGCCATGCTAAGGTGCGCTGCCAGCGCACGGGTTGATGGTGTTTCGTCCGTGCGCGTTTCAGTATTTAGGGTATTTTCGCCCGTACTGAGACGGCCCCGAAGCGGGCAGCGAGTCCGCGGCGGGAGGAGGGTGGGGCCGAGCAGAGCGCCTACCTGAAATGAGGGGCTGGAGCATTCCCTCGGGTGTCGTAGTCGGAGATCGTTCAGTGACGGAGGACAGTATGTTGATTCGCTCGCGCGTGTCCCGTCTGACAGCGCTCTTGCTGCTGGCCGGCGGGCTTCTTTCGACGGTGGCGATCGCGTGCGGCGGCGAAGAGCCGACCGCCGTGGCGCGACCGGCGGCGACAGCCACGACCGCGCCGGTCGTTCAGCCGACGGCGACCACGGCCGCGGCGACTGCGGCGCCTGCGCCTGTGGCGACCGCCACAACGCGGGCGACCGCAACCGCGGCGCCGCAGGCCACGAACACACCCGCGCCGACGGTGTCTGCGCAGTCGGGTGAGGTTGTCTTCGCAATCCCGCAGATCTTCCCGATCGCGGGTCAGACCTGGCTTGCACCATACTCGGCGACACGGCCCATAGGCATCACGGACCCGATGTACACTTACGACCCCAAGACGGGCGATCCGATGTCGTCCGAGGGGGCAGTCATGGACAGTTGGAAGGTGTCGGCCGACGGCCTGACGCTGACCATGACCGTCCGGCCCAACATCCCGTGGAACGCGCCCAAGGGCCGGGAGTTCATTCAGCCACAGCTAGGCAACGTGACCGCGCAGGACATTGCGGATTTCCTCAACACCTGCAACGCGACCACGCAGCCCGACACGACGTGTGGCGACGCCGGTGACTTCGCGGCGTATGGCTTCGAGGCGAAGGTCATCGACGCCAAGACCATCGAGCAGAAGCTCACGTCGCCGACCTACTTCTGCACGCCGTACTCAGAGTTTGGTTGTCTGAGCGCGGCCCAGCACCCATCACTCACCCTGCGATCGATCAAAATCCAGGGGAGAACGCTGGCACAGGCATACGGAATCGGCAGCGGCCCCTTCGTCAGCGGAGAGTGCATCGAGGGCAACCGATGCGAGTCTTACGCGATTCCCAAGCACTGGTACAAGACCGCAGAAGTCGGGAAGATTACGTTAGTCCAGGCGCCAGAGGCGCAGACCCGTATCGCGATGCTGCAGGCCGGCCAGGCCGACATGGCCTCCGCCGACTTCAAGAACGTCCCGGCGATCATGGCCGACTTCAACTCTGGCAAAGGCAAGATCCGGTTCCTGCAGTTGCAGGTTGGCGACCTGATTGGTCAGTCGATCATCTACTCGGGGAACCTCTGGGAATTGAAGAACGCCCGTACCGGCGACGACCTGAACCCTTGGAATAGCCCGGTCTACGCGAAGGACTATGCGTGGATCGGCGACATCTGGCAGGAACTGCAGCCAGACAAGGTCAAGTACAAGGACACCGACAACCCGCCGGGCATGACCGACATGGAACAGGCCCGATTGGTCCGCCTGGCGATGGGCACCGCGATCGACCGCAAGTCGATTAACAAGAACATCCTGGGTGACCTGGGCGACGTGCTCTACTCCGAGTACGCCGGTCCGGGATACCCGGGCTGGGACCCGAAGCGGAACTCGGGCGTCTGGGACTACAAGGGCGACAAGATAGCCGCAACGGGCACGCAGCAGCCGGTCGCGTGGGAGTTGAAGGATGGCGACGTCGCCACCGCTAACCAGCTCCTCGATACGGCAGGCTACAAGAAGGACTCGAGCGGCAAGCGGCCGATCTCGGACTTCAACCTGAACGTGTACTCGGCGGAGGCCGGTGACGTAGGGTTCACCGTGGCGGACAACGTCGTCTCGGTCTGGAACGGTCTGGGAGTGAAGGTCGAGCAGCGTCTGGAGGCGTATGGCGCAGTCATCAGCCCGCGCATGCGCCTGCGAGAGCAGTTCTGGCCGGTGATCAAGAACGGAGACGTGAACTCGAACGTCTGGCCGCTCAACTGGCCGAACCCGGTCGTCGACTCGTCGTTGAGCCGGCCCGGCTGGGGCGTGGGGTTCGAGACGCCCTACACCGCGGCCGCCGCCCTGAAGCTTAAGGCGGAGCGTGACCAGGCCAAGGCCGCCGAACAGCACCTCGCGGTGATGGACTACATGGTCTACTGGCAGCTGTACAACGGCCTCTTCCAGGTGCCGCGAGGAGTTCTCGTCGGACCCAAGATCAAGTCGTGGAACAACCGCTACGAACACTACGGTGGCTCGGACGGATCAAACCATCCGGAGTACATCGTCCTGAACAAGTAGCGTCCTGATCCAAGACACCAGTCATTGGGACCAGCTAGAACACGGGAGGTCCCGGGCAGTATCCGGGACCTCCCGTCGTTAGTGTGCCGGTTCAACCGCCTGCGCAATCCGTCATTCCGGACCGGCCGTATGGACCGGGTGTGAAGAATTGCCTATGATTGCGTGTCGTTCCGGATACCACCCATGGGCCACCGGCTGGCGTTGTGAGGAACAGAAATGCAACGGTTCCTGATGCGGCGGGCAGTCACCTCGCTCGTCTCCGTTTTCGGAGCGACGATCGTGGTGTTTACGCTGATACATCTGGGCCCCGACCCCCGCCTGCTCTTCGTACCGGACAGCGGGTACGGAATGTCAGAGGCGCAGTGGCAGAAACTGGGCGATAAGCTCGGCTTCAATGACCCGGCGCCGATCCAGTACCTGAACTGGGTTGGACGTATAGTAAGGGGAGACCTTGGCGTCTCACTTGCCCAGACGCGACCCGTCTCACAAATCATAGGCAGCAAGATCGGCGCCACCGTACAGCTCGCGATAGGCGGATGGATCTTCGCCGTGCTGCTGGGCGTGACCATGGGTGTCGTCGCGGCGGTCAAGCGCGGCACCGTCTGGGACTACATCGCGCGGGGGCTGGCCGTCATCGGAATCGGAGCGCCCGCCTTCGTGACTGGCCTCTTCCTGATCCTGATTTTCGCGGTCAAGCTGCAGTGGCTGCCCCCTGCCACGCGACCCGCCGAATTCGACATCCGGTATTTCATCTTGCCGTGTATCGCCCTTGGATGGCCCGCCGCCGCCGGTCTGATGAGATTGGTCAGAACGTCCATGTTGGACGTTCTGGATTCCGAGTACATCAAGCTGGCGAGAGCTAAGGGGGTCTCCTCCCGGTCTGTGATATGGAAGCATGCGCTGCGCAACTCGATGGTTGCGCCGCTGACGTCGATGCTGATTTTATTCGCGAACTGGCTCAACGGCGCCCTTGTGATCGAGGTCATATTCGCGTGGCCCGGTATCGGGTTCACCGCTCTCTTCACCGCAGTGAACAACAACGACTTCCCCGTCCTGATGGGCACCGTCTTCGTATTCATATTCCTGTTCCTGGTGTTCTCGTTCGTGGCCGACATCGTGTACATGATCGTCGACCCACGCGTGCGTTTGGGTGAGACGGCAAGCTAGTTCCGGATCAGTGCGAGGAAACGATCGATGGCGCTTCAGAATGCGAAGGTAGGCTCGGTAACCCAGGATGCGCCGTCACCAGGCGTGGGGAGGATCCTGCTCCGGGCCTGGTGGGTGATGCGTCGATACCCGTTGATCCCGGCAATCATCCTCGTAGTGCTGGTCTTTTCTGCGATATTCGGGCCCTTGGTCGCACCCTACCCGGCCAATAGTGGCGAATTGAACGACAAGCTGCTGCCGCCTCTATCGCGTGGCATCGACGGCGGGTTCCATCTCCTGGGCACCGATCACGTCGGCCGGGATGAGTTCAGCCGCCTTATGGGCGGATCGCGCATCACGCTGTCGATCGCCGCGATCGCCCTTTCGGTAGGTATCACAGTCGGGACGACGCTCGGGCTCGTTTCCGGGTTCTTCGGGGGTTTCGTCGACGAGATCATCACCCGGATGGTCGACATCTGGTATGCATTACCGTTCCTTCTGGTCGCCCTCATCATGACCTTCATATTCGGAAAGAGCCTGAGCGTCATGCTGACCGTGTTGGCCCTGATCGCATGGGCCGGGTTCGTGAGGATCATCCGGGCTCAGGTGCTGGTCCTGCGTGAGATGGACTACGTCGACGCGGCCCGCATCGCCGGGGCGACGAACGTGCGTATACTCTGGAAGCACATCTTCCCGGGAATCGTCAACACTGCCGTCGTTATCGCTTCAATCAGCGTCGGAGGTCTGATCCTGGCGGAAGCCACGCTAAGCTTCGTCGGCGCCGGCATTCAGCCGCCCACGCCGGCCTGGGGCGTCATGGTGAACGACGGACGGAGTTACCTGCAGTCGGCCTGGTGGCTGGTCGGAATGCCAGGGATCGCCATCTTCATGGTGGTCATTTCTCTGAATTTCCTGGGCGACTGGCTACGCGACCGGTTGGACCCGACGCTGCGCCAGATCGACTAACCGACTACTTCTCTACCACCCAGACGACGGCGTTGGTGCGGTCGCCGCCCCAGCGCGAGCCATATTCGTACTTGCCAGGCTTGGTGAACGTGAAGCTGAATTTGGTTACTTCTTTCGAGCCAAACGGCCAAGCCAGGTTGCCAGACTGGAACTGTTCAGGCGCGTTGGGATCGGTGACGACGACGTTGTGAGCGAATTTATCGGTGTTGAGCCAGGTGACCGTCGTTCCCACGGTGACCTTCAAGACGTTCGGATCCATCCCGCCGGCGTTTCCGATATTCACCTCTGCGCTTCCTGAAACGGGGTCCCCCGGCGGCAGTTCTGCGACCGCCGTGGCGGTCGGTATCCCGATCCCGGCGGCTTCGGCCTGAGCGGTCGCCGTTGCGCCGGCCGAGAAGGTCGCACGTATCTGGCCTGACAGGCTGCTGAGGTCGATTCCTCCGGCGGCTTCGATAGTCTCCTGAGCGACGCGCGTGGCCGAGTCCGCGGTGGCTCGCGTCTCGGCGAACTGCGTCCGCACGATATCGATGCTTGACTCGGCGCAGGCCATCGCTGCGACGGCAATCGCGAATGACCCTCCAAATATCAGGGCCACGATCACGGTCAGGCGCATCGTTATCTCCTGTGTCAACCG
>JACPRT010000157.1 GCA_016189845.1 Chloroflexota bacterium
AATGCTGCTCGGCGCGCAGTTTGCCGGCCGCATAGTCCCCGCCTTCACTGATTCGATCACCAACGAGGCGGTCATCACCGCGCTCGGCTACATCATCATCTTCATCGTCGTGTTCATCGCGGTATCGGTCCTGTCAAGCGTGGTGAACACGGCCATGAAAATCACATTCACCGGCTGGATCGATAAGATTGTCGGGGTGGGCGTCGGGCTGGCGGTAGGTGTGCTACTGTCGCTTGCGCTCACGATGTTCCTGGCACGACTCGCCTACGTATTCGAGCCCGGGGACCGCGGGAATCAGCAGAAGCTGGCCGAGGTCGTGGAGCAGCACATACAGGGTAGCGCGCGAGATAAGATCGACGAGATCCTCACTGGATCGGCGCTGGTGCCGGTGCTCGTGGACCTGGCCGATTTGCTGCCTGGCGACGCATTCGGACTGGTGCCGGCCGATTTTCGCACCGCGTTCGATATATTGGAGTCACGTATCGACAACGGGTAAGATGAACGGTATGACGCTCGTGGGTATAGATGACCGGGAGGGTGAACATCCGGCGCCAAAGCTGGCCACCCGCACCCCGGTCCTCGTTCTCAACCAGAATTATCAACCTCTCAACATCTGCGACGTCCGGCGAGCCATTTCGCTCCTTGGTCGGGGCAAGGCTGAGACCCTCGACGTCACCGACACTCTCCTGCGCAGCGCCTACGCCGCGGTCCCGGCGCCGACGGTCATCCGGCTCGTGTACATGGTCAAGCGGCCGATCCACCAGAGGCGACTTTCGCGACGCGAGATCTTCGTCCGTGACGGTTTCCGCTGCCAGTACTGCGGAACGCAGACGCGGCACCTGACGCTCGACCACGTGATCCCGCGCTCTCGCGGCGGTCAGCAGACGTGGACGAATGTGGTGAGCGCGTGCACCGAATGCAATCACCACAAGGCGGGACGGACCCCCCTCGAGGCCCGTATGTACCTGATGAGGGAACCCCAGGCGCCGCGACCCAACCCGTACGCCTTCTTTCACGTTGGCCACGTCAGGGAGTCGTGGAGACCGTTCCTGCCGTGGCTGGAGGTCGAGAACGGGGATCGCTCCCGCCTGTCGCCGGTGGCCGCCGGCGGATAAGGTCTCGCTGACTCAGGCTGCCTGAGCGCCGCGCCGCCTGATCGGCACCAACAACGCGGTCAGCGCCCCGGCGGCCGCGATCGCGGAGGCGAACAGCACCACTCCCTGGAAGCCCCAGTTGCCGTTGATCGCGCCGGCGGCTATTGGCGCCACCGCCCCGACAACCGACCCACCCGCGAACATTAAGGCGATGGAAGTCCCCTCAGAACCCCTCTCGGTCACGTCCATGGCCGCGGCCGTGATCGTCGGCATCACCGAGAACAGGACCACTCCCAGCAGCGCAATCATGAGAGTGAACGGCCACCCGCCTTCGATCCAGACGAACGACAGCACGATCGCGGTGACCGCTGTCATGTTGAACAGGATCACCGGCTTCCGCCCGACACGGTCGGAGATCGCGCCGAACAGTGGCGTCGAAGCTATTCCGGCCAGCGTCAGCAGCGAAATATGCACGCCCGCGAGGAACGAGCTGTACGCGAGGACGTCCGTCATGTACAGCACCAGGAATACCTGGAACGAGGTGTGGGTCGCCCCGCGCATTCCGTGGAGCGCGACCATCCCGAGCACGCCCGGATTGCGGGCGACCCTGCGCGTGGCCGACATGTACTGGGCGAGGGAGACGCGGGCGGGCGCGCCCACGGACCCGCTTCGAAAGAACGTCGCCACGAGTATTGCAGTCGAACCGGCCGGGATGATGAGGAACAGAGTGACGGTGCGCCACTCGAAGCCGGCCCAGTTCAGTCCCCAGAAAGCCACCCCACCCACCACGAGGCCGGTGAGCACGGGCGCCAGCGTGTCGCCGACCTGAGCGCCGGTCAGGTGTGCGGCCATTGCCAGCCCACGGCGGTCCGGATACCGGGCCGCCAGGGTGGCGAACGCCGGCGCATGCCATAGTGACGTTCCGGCGCCCAGCGTCACTACGGCGGCGATAAGGAGCCAGTACCACTGCGTTACGCCGATCAGGAAGTAGGCCGCCGTGACACAGGTCATGCTCACCGTCAGCATGACGACGACCCGGCGTCGGTACATGTCGGTGAGGATGCCGGCCGGAGCGTTCATCGCCCCGCCCGCGACCTGTTGCGCGGTGAACATGCCCCCGACGGCCACGTCGGACAGCCCGAGCGTGTTCCTGATGCTCGGCAGAAGGATCAGGAGTGACCCCTGGCAGAAGTGCTTGACCGCATGGCCAGCCGACAACCCGTACATGAGGCGGGGCGATTCTTTGGCCGCCCGCTGGCTCTGGCCGGTCGCCTGTACTTTTGCCTCGGCAGCCACATCTGCCTTCGCCTTCGCGGTGGTCGACGCAGCGGCCGTTTCGCCCGCCGGAACGCTCATCTGCCGTACCTTCGCATCACGGCCTGCAGTTCGTCGTGCGGGATGGCGACAACCGTGTGGCCGTCCCGGCCGGTCATCGTCTCGTTGGCGACCATCGAATCCACGATTGCCTCGTCGGTAGCCCTGACTGCCGCCGTGAACAGGGGATCCATGCACTCCTCCGGAAGGAATCGGGCGGTCTGTACACCTTCGGTCGCCGCCGCAGCCTCAGTGTTTGCGGTCGAAAAGGCAAGGAAGATGTCGCCAGAACCGTTTCCGGAAGTCGACCCCGACCGGGCTACGCCCAGTCCCGCGCGCCTCGCGATCCGCTTGAGCTGATGCGGCATGAGGGGGGCGTCGGTCGCGACGATCGCGATGATCGAACCTTCGTCGGATTTCCGGAACGTCCCGGCGGACAGGTGTTTACCCACGGGCACGCCTGCGATCGCAAGCTGCGGCCTTCGGCCGAAATTCGCCTGGACGAAGGCGCCCACGGTGTAGCGGTCGCCTCCGACTGCGACCGCCCTGGAAGCCGTTCCTGATCCAGCCTTGAACTCATAGGCGATCATGCCGGTCCCGCCGCCGACGCTGCCTTCTTCGATCGGCCCACCCGTGGCAGAGTCGATTGCCGCCAGCACGTGCTCCTCACGGACATGAAACCCGTTGATGTCGTTCAGGTAGCCGTCGGCGGTCTCGGCTGCAACCGGCAGCCACCACGGCGGGACCGGGGCGCGTGCGTTCCTGACCAGCCACTTCAGGGTCGCGTCGCGGGCGACCCCGCACGAGTGGGTGTTCGTGATCGTGATCGGCCCGCTGCAGCGGCCGGCCTCGTCGATCCAGGCGATCCCCGTCATCTCACCGGCGCCATTCAGGACTGCGTACCCGGCAAACACCGGCAGGCTGGCTTGCTCGTGTGGTTGCGGCAGGATCGCCGTGACGCCCGTGCGCACCGGCCCCTGGCCGACCACCAGCTTCCCTTCGCCCCTTATCAGGGTCGTGTAGCCGACGGCCACGCCGGCCACGTCGGTTATTGAGTTGAGCGCGCCCGGTGTCCCGTCGAACGGTATGCCCAGTGCTCGGGCGCGCTTCTTGCCCGCGGGAGTTTCGAGTTGCGGCCCTGGAACCGGTTGCCTGTGAGTCGTCTGTGCCATGGTGCGGCCGTCTATTCTGCACGACCGGACCTGCGGGGTCGAATGGACCAGGTGGACTACACCTGGCGCAGGCGGGGGTCCCAGCGGTCGCGCAGCCAGTCACCTACGAAATTGAACGACATCACGACAAGGAAGATGGCGAGTCCCGGGAAGAACGCGATCCACCAGGCGGTGTTCAGGTACTCCCTGCCCTCCGAGATCATGTTGCCCCAGGTCGGTGCAGGCGGAGGGATGCCCGCACCCAGGAAGCTCAGACCGGCCTCGGCGAGGATCAGTCCGCCGACGCGGAGACTGGCGATCACGACCACGGTGTTGATGACGCCGGGGAGCAGGTGCCGGAAAAGGATCCTGGCGTCTGAGGCGCCGCAGATGCGGGCCTGTAGCACGTAATCCCTGGTCTTGAGGCCCAGCACCTCCGCGCGGACATTCCGAACACCGCTGCTCCAGGCCGCGAATGCGAGCAACGCCATGACAACCCGCGCGCTTTGCTCGAGGGTCATCGCCGCCAGGATCGCGATCAGGAGAAACGGCAGCGCATTCCAGACGTCGACGGCACGCGTGATCAATTCGTCGACCAGCCCGCCGTAATAGCCCGCCAGCAGGCCGAGGGCGGTACCGCTTAGCGTTCCCGCCACCAGCGCGACCATCGCGACCATGAGCGAAACGCGCGCGCCGTGCAGCATGCGGCTCAGCACATCCCGGCCAACGTGGTCGGCACCCAGGGGATACCTGAAATTGACATTCGGATGGTCTTCATACCACTGTGCGTCCCAGGCCGGGGGTGCGGTGCGGCCCCTGAGGTTGATCATGGTCGGGTCGCGTGGGGCGAGGAGCGGCGCAAAGACCGCCGCGAATACGAGCACGGCGAGGACGAACAAGGGAATGATTGGCCAGCGCCGGAAGGCGGTCAGCACGCTCCGCGGCGTCGCTGCGCGGCGAGCGCGAACGCCGAGCGGGAGCGGTTGGGCAATTTCAGCCAATCTTGTCCTACGAGACGTACCTGATCCGCGGGTCGATCACGACGTAGAGGAAGTCCGCAACCAGGCTCCCCACGACGAAGAACATGGCGAAGATCAGGATGACACCCGTCAGCAGCGGGAAGTCGTTGTTGAAGATCGCATCCAGGGCCAGCCGGCCCACTCCCGGCCACGAGAAGACCGACTCGACGAGCACTGCGCCGTCGAGGAAACCGACCAGGATCAGAGCTGACACAGTCAATGGAGGGATCAGCGCGTTCCTGAACGCATGCTTGCCAATCACGGACCAACCGCCAACCCCCTTGGCCCGGGCGAGTTTGACGTACTCGGTGTCGAGCACCTCCAGCATTGCCGAGCGCGTGATCCGCAAGTACGCGGCCATTGGCGTCCATCCAAGGGTGATCGTCGGCAGGATGAGGTGCTTTATCTGGTCGGGGAAGAAAGGCTTCTCGCTCCCCCTGGTACCACTGGGCAGCCAGCCGAAATAGACGGCAAACACCAGGATCGCGACGATCCCCACCCAGAACTGGGGCAACGCCTGGCCGAAGAGCGCGATGCCGCGTCCCAGGTAGTCCCAGACCGTGCCGCGCTTGACCGCGGAAAGGATGCCGAGCGGTATCCCGATCACAGTGGCGAAAATCCACGCCGCGAGCCCCAGGACCAGCGTGTTCGGGAGCCGTTCCATGACGACCTTGCTGACGGGCCGTTCGGCGAGGATCGTGTTGCCCAGGTCTCCGCGCATCACGCGTCCGGCCCAGATGAAGTACTGGACGATGAGCGGCTTGTCCAGGGCCAGTTTCTTTTTCAACGCGGCGATCTGCTCGGGCGACACGCCGTATCCGCCAGGCTTGGCGTAAAGCAGCAACGGGTCTCCCGTTGCGCGTGACATCCCGAACACGATGATCGTCGCTGCGAACAGCGACATGATGCCGAAGCTGACCCTCTGGAGGAGATAACGTTTCATATGAAAATCGCCGGTGCGGGCCGCCCCGCGGGGCGGCCCGCACCCAGGTCAACTAACTTCGTAAACCTACCGCGGCGCCGGAACGATGAATTCGTATTCGTTCTGGCTGCAGAAGATGCACGGCTTGGCTTCCCACTTGGAGATGGACTTGGGGTTGTACACGGTCAGCTCAGGTACCTGGACCGTGCCCGCGAAGATCATCTCCTCAGTCAGGTAGTCGATCAGCGCCTCGTTCAGCGCCGTTCTCTTCGCGAGGTCGGTCTCCTTGGATACCAGAAGGAATGTCTCCGCGATCTTCGGGATCTCGATTCCGCATCCGAATCCACCCCGGGTCAGGCTGGTCTCGGTGAGACCGTGCGGCCAATCGAACGGGATCGTAGTCGCCCCTTCGTCACAATCCCCCCCGTATGGGATCGTGTTGGTTCGACCGACCAGGCTCGGCCTGATCACTGCGTAGGCTGACTTGAAGACTTGGACCCGATTCTTCGGCCAGATGGCCTTCCACATACCTGCGACCGCATCGTTGATCTCCGCGTTGGTGCCGCCAGCGCCGCCCAGCTCGCCACCGGTCCAGATGCCGATGTCGAAAGCGGCATCCTTCCATGCGGTCTTGGCCATGAGGTCGGCGGCCTTCTTGGGGTCGTACGGGATGCTCCACTTGTCCTTGAAGTACGGCGCGGCTGTGTCGACGTACTCGATGGCAGCCGGGTTGCCGAACCCGCTTAGAACGGTCTCGACGATCAACTTTCGGTCGATCGCCAAAGCCAAAGCCCAGCGGACATTCTTGGCCTCCTCGAAGTCCCCCGCCTGGGTCGCGCAACTAACCCAGGGAAGGTCCGCGACGCAGTAGCCTTCCCGCTTCAGCGGCTCACCGGTCCTGGCGTGTTTCTCCTCCCAGTAATTGCCGTTGAAGATGATCTGGTGCACGGTGCCCCGGCGCGTAAGGCTTTCGACCTTGAATCCGCTTTGCGCAAGAGGCTTGATGTCCTTCAGCGGGACCGCGCCCGTGATGTCGGCCTCTCCGGTGCGCAGCATCGCCACTCGAGCTGCGGCCTCAGGCACCTCGACGAACCGGATTTCCTTAACTGCAGGGTTCTTGAACCAGTGCTTGTACGGCACGGCCTCGACCGTGAAGTGGTCGTCCTGCACCCAGTCCTTGACCTGGAACGGACCGGTAGAAATGGGGAAGCCATCCCGCATGGCGTTGGCGCCCTTCTCGTCGTAGAGCTTCTTCGGGAAGAACGCCGTGCTCTGCGCCTGCTCGTTCAGGAAGTGCGCGTTCCAGCGAAGGTCATAGGTCGTGAACGGCAGCTCCACAGTCTTCGCGTCGATGAGCTTCGCTTCGCCAAACAGAGCCGCGTAGTCTCCCGCCTGCCCGTGGATGCTGGTCTTGTTGATGGCTGCGTTGCCGTCGTTCATCGTGAACACGACGTCGGCGGCGGTGAATGGACCCCAGTCCCTGTGGAAGATCACGCCGTCCTTGATCTTGATGGTGACCTTGCTCAGGTCCGGGGCGACTACGTAGGACTCGGCCAGCTTGTTGACGATGCCGCCGTCGTTGTCGACGTTGAACAGCCCCTCACCGATGCCAACGTACTGCATCGTCTCGACCGGCGCCTGGGCGCTGCCCAGGCCGACACCCGGGCCGACGTCCGTCGACGCGTAAACCAGGAATCCAAAGGCGTTCTTCGAGGACGGCGCCGGCTGGAGGGGCGCAATCCGGATTGGCGTGGGGGTCGGGATCGGGGTCGCGGTCGCTACGACCAGCTTTTCCTTCTCCACGATCTTGGTGACCTCTACCCGTTTTTCAACCTGGACTGTCTGCTGGACGACCTTCGTCACCTCGACCGGCTTCTCGACGATCTTCTCCTTCTCGACGACGACAGTCTGCTGAACCGGCTTCTCGACGATCTTCTCCTTCTCGACGACGACGGTCTTCTCGACTACTACGGTTTGGATGACCGTTTCGGTGCCGCCGCAGGCCGCGGAGATTGCCAGTCCCCCAAGAAGCAGGAGTGTGGCCGCTACCCCTAACCGTCCACGAGTCATTGGAACTCCTTCCCCGGGCTGCCGCTGTCGAGCGACGATCTCTGTCAACCGCCCCGAAGGCACCGGAGCCCTGCCACGATTGGTGGCCGCCAACTTACTCACGAGCGCGGGCGCGTGTCAACCCCAACGCACCGATTACACGGTTTTCGTCGCAGGCGTTGATCCCGCCTTCGAGAAGCAGCGGCCGGTTGGACGTCAAGCCACGCTGAGCTCGCGCTCGGCTTCCCCGATTGCTTCGTCGATAGCGGTGGCCAGCTGGTCCATCTCGTCAGCCGAGATCACCAGCGGCGGCGCGATCGGGAGGATGTAAGCCGGGACGCGGATCCAGACGTTCCGTTTCGCCAGCCCGGCGGTGAGGCGCGCGTTCACTTTGATCTTTGGATCGAAATGCTCCTTCGTCTTTCGATCTTTGACGAATTCGATGCCCTGGATCAGGCCGACGCCCCTGACGTCGCCGATCATCGGGTGCTTCTCCTTCATCTCGGCCAGGCGTTCATTGAGCTGCGCCCCTCGGGCACGCGCGTTGTCGACCAGCTTCTCCCGTTCCGTGATCTCGAGGTTCTTCAGGGCCGCCGCGGCACCGGCGGGATGGCCGGTGTACGTGAACATGTGCTTGAAGGTCGCTTCGGGACCGCCGTTGAAGACGTCGGCAACCTCCTTCTTCGCGATCGCGCCGCCCATGGGGAAGTAACCGCTCGTGATGCCCTTGGCGAAAGTCATGATGTCCGGCACGACTCCGACGAAGTCGGCGCCGAACCACGTCCCGAGCCTCCCGAAGCCGGTGATGACCTCGTCGAAGATCAGGAGTACGCCGTACCTGTCGCAGATCTCACGCACGCGCGGCCAGTACGACGGGTGAGGGACGACCCCGCCAAGCGGCTGGGACACGGGCTCGCCGAGTACCGCCGACACCGAATCGGGGCCCTGGGAGAGGATCGATTGCTCGATCGCGTTCGCGCATTTCTCGGCGCACTCTTCCGGCGTACGGCCACCGAGTTCACAGCGATACGGGTTCGGCTGTGGGACGTGCACGACGTGCGCAGGCACCGGCTGAAAATCCGTGCGCGGGAACCCCGGATGCTCCCCGAGCCACTGCGTGCCGTACGTGCCGCCATGGTAGGAGCCGCGCCGTGAGATGACCTTGAACCGGCCCCGCCCGCCGGTGCGGTTGTGGTAGGCCTGGGCCATCTTCATCGCCGTCTCGTTCGCCTCCGAGCCGCCCTGCGTGAAGAAGGTCCGGCTGAGCGTGCCCGGCGTCATGTCGGCCAGCCTGGCCGCCAGGCGCACGGTTGAAGGCGTGCTTCCCGCGTAGACGTGCATGCTGACCTGCGTCAGCTGGTCGTAAACGGCCTTTGCGATCTCCTCGCGCCCATGGCCGGCGTTCCGGAAATACATGCCGGAAATACCGTCGATGAACTCGCGGCCGTCAATGTCTTTGACCCATATGCCCTTGCTGTCGACCAGGATCAACGGCCCGCCCTCTTCTTTCAGTTGGGCGGCGTTGGTCATCCCGACGAACAGGTGCTCGACTGCCGCGTAATGCAGTCCTACTGAGTCGGTCGGGATCGGCACGCGGACGTTCTTGGGCAATGTGTTGCTCCCGGGCCATGCAAGGCTCGCGAAATGCTGGGGACGGCGAGGTCCAGCGAGTATAAACCCGCCTTCTCCGAGAACCGGCTGTATGATGCCGCGGCGACACCGCCGCGTGATATACGCCGGAGCCGAGCGCCGGCCTCGGGACCTGGGGGAGATGGATTCGTTCGCGGTCTGGGGCGTTGCCCTGGCCTCAGTCGATGCGTCGACGCTGCAGATCGTGGCCCTCGCCGTGCTTTCGCTCGTCGTAAGCGTCATGGCTGGAATGACCGGGGCAGCACTGGGCATCATCCAGCTCCCGGTGATGCTCGCGATGGGCTTCGACCCCCTGGTCTCGGCGGGCACGAACCTCGGGGTGATACTGCTGGCTTCGATCAGCGGGATCTGGCCCCACTACAGGGCGGGGAGGGTGGTCCCGCGTGTAGTAATCATCTTCGGCATGCCGACAATCGTCGGTACGTTCGCCGGCGCGGTGTATGCCAGGTTCATCCCGACCTGGATCCTGCTGGCGGTCGTCGCGCTGATACTGGCCGGCTTGACGATGCTGGCCTATTTCGATGCCTGGAAGCGGACCCATCCCCCGCTCCGTCCGGTCAGGCATAAGCTCATCTTCCAACGGTCCGACCCGACCGGCGCAGCGTATCTGCGGCCCAGGACGTTCCTGATCGACGGCTCGGCCAGCGCGGCCATCGGCGCGGTCGGCGGCGCGGCCGGCATGACCCTGGGCGCGCTGCGACTACCGATACTGGTCAGTTTTCTGAAGATGGACCCGTGGTACGCGGTCGGCACGAACGCGGCAATCAGCCTCCTGACGGCGGTCGCAGGCTTTGCCGGTCACGCTGTCCACGGCAACTTCGACCCTGTCCTGCTCGTGACGATGGGGCTCGCCGCGATGGTCGGCGCCGCGGTCGGCGCGAACCTGACGGGCCGGGTCAAGCCGACGGTCCTTCGCTTCGCCATCGCCATCATCCTCACCGTGATGGTGCCGCTCGTCATCTACCGGACCGTGCTTGCCTACTAGCGGCGCTGCGGGTACCGATCGACCACAATCCGTGGTAGTCCAACTCACCACGATCGCGCCCGGTTGTGGAAGCCGGAAATCGCGTCGGCGCACCGCGAGCTGCCAGATTTGCGATCGTATCTGAGCGCGGCGCCGCAAAAAGCTGAAAAACGCGCTGGAAAACCTCTAGCGCTACACGGCTGTAACGCGCCTACGATCTGCGCCGCACCAATGAAATGACGCAGCCGCGATGCTCGGACGCCCAGGGGTTGGGCGGGTCGCCGAGACCGTTCGCGGTGCCCGGAGAACACAATGGCAGACGTGGCCGGCGTGGCGCAGATTGCCGGCAACGACCTCGGCAGCATCAGCGCGATCCAGCGGTCCATCAAACGAGACGTGAAGCAGGGCGACAGCCTGGGCGCGGTTGCGCAGCTGGAGGGACTTGCCGCGCCCGAACAGGCCCACCTGATCGCCGATCTCGACGAACGAAGCCGGCGAGCGATCCTGGGGTCGCTGCCGCCCGAAGGCCTGGCGCAGATACTGCAGCACCTTCGTGACGACCACCGGGAGGTGATCCTGACCGGGGCGGTGGATGTGGACCGCCTGGCGGCCGCCCTCGACGGAGCTCTGCCGAACGTGGCGGCGGACGTCCTGCGAGGCATGTCCTTACCCGAGGCCACCGAGATCATGGCCCGGATGCGCAACGCGGCTATCGTGGGCGATCTGCTCACCTATCGTGCAGACGAGGCCGGATCGCTGATGACCCCTGAAGTGCTGGGGCTCCGCGACTCCCTCAACGCGGCGCATGCGCTCCAGGTGGTCAAGTCCTCCGGCTACCGGCCCCGGTTCATGCACAACCTGTTCGTGATCGACCGGGACAGCCGTCTGGTAGGCAGGCTGGAGCTGAGCGACCTCATCGTCGCCGCGTCCAACGCAAAGCTGAGCGACTTCATGGATACCGAAGTCGTTTCGGTCCTGACCGGGACCGACAAAGAAGAGTGCGCCCGGCTGATGGAGCGCTATCAGCTCCGCAGCGTGCCGGTGGTCGATACCGAGCGGCGACTCCAGGGCGTTATCACGGTCGAGGACCTGGTCAAGGTGGCCGAGGAAGAGGCCACCGAGGACATGTACCGTCTGGTCGGCACGGACGGCCAGGACCGTCCGATCGGCCCACTCTGGCCATCGATCAAGTACAGGTTCCCATGGCTCATGGTCCAGCTCGCGTCGGTGATCGCGGCGGGTATGGTGGTCGGTCTTTTCGAGCCGGCAATTTCCAAGCTGGCGATCCTGGCCGTATTCATCCCGATCATCGTCGGGCAGGCCGACATCGCGGGCGTGCAGACCGTCACCGTGGTCGTGCGGTCGCTCGCGCTGCAGGAAGTGACCAGCAGAGACGCTCGCCGGATGATGCTAAGGGAGCTCGCGCTGGCGCTCTCCCAGGGGATCGCCACTGCCCTGATCCTGTCCTTGATCTGCTGGTTCTGGCGAGAGGACGCCTACCTGTCGACGATCATCGGCCTATCTATGCTGTTGAGCCTGCTGATCGCCGGCGCGACGGGCGTCCTGGTCCCGCTCGGTCTGAAGGTGGTCAAAGTGGACCCGGCCACGGCTTCGGCCGTCATCATCACCACCATCACCGACCTGATCGGCCTGGTGGCCTACCTCGGGATGGCGACGCTCTTCCTGAGCTATTTCAGGGGGGTCGGGTAGCTACGGCTTCTGGCTGAAGGCAGTGGCGACATGGCGCCGCTGGATCTTGCCCGTCGCGGTCCTCGGCAGCTTGTCGGTCACGTGGACCTTCTCCGGCACCTTGAACGGCGCCAGGTGTTCCCGGCAGAACGCCTGGATCTGCTCCGGCGTCGCGCTGCCCTTGAGCACCACCGCGGCGTGAACGACCTCGCCGTACTTGGCGTCGGGGCACGCGAAGCAGACCGCCTCTGCTACCGCGGGGTGCTGGATGAGGACCGCATCCACCTCCAGCGGCGAGATCTTCTCGCCGGCGCGGTTGATCAGTTCCTTGATCCGGCCGGTCAGCGTGAGGTAGCTCCGCGCGTCCATGAGGCCCTGATCGCCGGTGCGGAACCAGCCGCTCACGAACGACTCTGCGTTAGCCTTCGGGTTGTTCGCGTAGCCCTTCGTGACGTTCGGGCCCTTGATGACCACCTCACCACGCTGGCCCGCGGGCAACAGGGCGCCTTTGTCGTCCATGATTGCGATGGCAACTCCGGTGCCGGCGCCGACCGTGCCCGCGCTGCGCTCGCCCGGGGGCAGCGGGTTCGAGCTCATCTGATGCGAAGCCTCGGTCATCCCGTACGCCTCCAGTACGGGTGCGCCAAACCGCGACTCGAGTTGCTGGAAAACGGTCGGCACGAGCGCCGAGCTGCACGACCGGATGAAACGGAAGCTCTTGCGAGGCGCTCCGTCCGAGTCCGCGCGCAGGAGCAGTGTCTGGTGGATCGTCGGGACCGCCGAATACCAGGTTGCGCCGGTCTCTTCACGCACAGGCCAGAAGCGGCTGGCGCTGAATCGAGGTGGCACGACAACTGCACCGCCAGAGCTGAGGGTGGACAGCGTGGCCCCGAGCAGCCCGTGTACGTGAAACAGCGGCATCACCACAAGCGAGCCGTCGGCCGGCGTCAGCCCGTACGTCTTGCGGATATTGCCCAGCGACGCCATGAGGTTCGCGTGCGTCAGCGGGACGCCCTTCGGGCGGCTGGTCGTTCCCGATGTATGCAGGAACAGGGCGACATCGTCGGGCGACGGCGGTTTCGCCTCGCGGCGAGCGGTCAGCGCGGCGCCGTTCCTCGCCAGGCGAGTCTGCCCGCTGGCGTCGATCTGCGAGGTCAGGATCGGGATCGACAGTGACTTGGCCGCTTCCCCGGCCTGCGCGGCGTCCGGCGAGATGATTGCGAACTGCGCCTGCGCATCGCCCATGAAGAACTTGAACTCGTCGGTCGTGTACGCAGGGTTCAGCGGCGCGGCGATGGCGCCCGCCCGCGCGACGGCCAGGAACGTGACCAGGTATTCCAGGTTGTTTCCGAGCACGATCGAGACCGTCCGCCCGCGTTCGATCCCGATTGCGGTCAACTCTTCGGCAACGCGCTCGACCTGGCTGGCAAGACCTTCGTATGTCACGGTGGGGCCTTCCGGGACGATCACCGCGCGATCTGAAGGGGACGAAGGCTTGAGGACGGAAGCAAGGGTGGTCAAAGGCGCTACCTCTCCAAAACTTTGATTGTATGCCTGGCCGCACGCGGCGGGGCGTCGCCAGCTACGACCAGGACCACCTTGTCCAGGCGATGAAGGGCGAGCCGGGAGAGGCCTGCGCGGCGCCGGTCTGTGGTATGCCTGCTGAGGCCAGCCGGAAGGCGTCGATGCAGCATGTCTGCGGCTCCACGCACAGCGCGCCGTCGGGCGTGTAGACCTGAAGATGTGTCACTTCGGGCGAAGAGTCGAGCCGGAGCTCGAGCGCCGGCCACCGGAGCGTGGTGGGGCGCCCCGGGGTGATCCGGAAGCAATGGTCCAGGCTGCCCGCCGAAGGGGTGATGCCGGAGTTGAGCGCCGTTGGGCCGGATGGCGAAACAGTCTGCCCGCTGGGCGTCATGTCCTGATCGAGGACCCACACCGCCTCGACGGGCGCGCGCACCACCGCGTCCGCCCCACCCAGCGTGCGCTTGAACCATGGGTGCCAGCCGACGCCGACGGGGAACCTGTGTTCGTCCGCGTGGACCTCCATTCGCTGAAGGAGGCTGGCGCCTTCGAGTGAAACTTCGTAGACGACGCGCCCGGGGAAGGGCCATTCCGGCCCGAGCGCGGACACCAGTCGGCACCTCGCCTTTTCGACGCTAGCGACTTCGAACGGCCGCCTGCGAACGGTACCGTGGATCGCGTGCACGCCGGAGTTGACCGGCACGGAGTAGGCC
>JACPRT010000030.1 GCA_016189845.1 Chloroflexota bacterium
AGGCCGATGGCGGAGAGGATCTCGCCGCCCAGGGAGACCAGGCGCAGGTCCGGGTCGAGTTGCAGGACCTGGATCTCCTGGGGGCAGGCAGCGGGCAGGCCGCCGCGGGATTGCAGCTCCAGCATGGCCCTGGCCCACTGCTGGAGGAGTGGGCTGTCCTGGTCGTCGGCGGTGGCCTGCAGGCTCTCGCGGCTGGGCAACTCGGCATAGGGGAGCAGGTGGAGGGCGCCGGCGATGCGCAGGTTTTCAGCCTCTACTGGCACAGCCTGGGGCTGGGCAGCCAGGACCTCTCCGGCCATCTGGCGGCCAGCGACTTCGAGCTGGGCCAGGTCGGGGGTGGCAAAGCCTCCTTCTGCGCTTTTGAACCAGGGGCGCACGTCGCCGGCGCAGCCGGTGGCGAAGAAGGCCGGGGCGCTGGTGTCTTCCTCCAGGGCCCGGCACAGGTACCCGGGATAGTCACCGCCGATGAGGTACCCGCCGCGGCTGGTGGGGTGGCAGCCGTACACGGTCAGGCTGGTCAGGAGGCGGCCTCCCTGGTCGGCGCACCAGAGGGTGTCCAGGTCGCGGTCGATGGACCCCTCGGGGTTGGGAGCGAAGCGCACCCCGCCCTGGCCGTCTGGCAGGCGGCGGCTGACCCCAAAGGTGGAGCGCCCACGCGCAAAACTCAGCTCACCCCGGACCGCGCCGGCGCAGGCCTGGATCGCCAGGGAGACCAAACAATCCCGGACCAGGGCGGCGTACTCGGGTTCGAGGTGGCCGGGCATGATCCAGGGGGTGAAGAAGGGGGCGCAGTGGGTGTGGGTGGCAGTGAGAACGATCTGGGCGGGGAGCAGGCCAGTGGCCAGGGCGATCTCCTGCTTGGCGGCAGCGGCAAAGGCCGAGCTGTAGCCGATCAGGTCAGCGGTGAGCAGGAGGGCGGCATCCTGGTCGCCCTGCAGGAAGAGGGCGCCGGCCCTGAGGGCCTGATACACGCCCTCGGAGCGGTGGTCGCGGTTGCCGTACCCGGTGAGCCACACGGAGCGCTGGGGGGTGATATCGGTCTGGGCGACGCCGATCTTGAACATGGATTTCCTTCTCTACCCCTGGTATTCGTCCAATCCCAATCCGCGCAGGTCGGCGACACGGTTTTCGCGTTCGGCTTCGTACAGGCGCCAGATCACCCGCAGGCCCTGCAGGCTGCCCGGGCCGTCGGTGAGGGGTTGGCGCTTTTGCTCGATGCAGTCGAGGAAGTGGGCCATCTCGTTTTCGGTGTGTTTGCCTGACTCGGCTTCCAGCAGCACCTCGGTTTTGCCCCCGGCGTGGGCGATCAGCCTCTTCTCGGAGATGGCGGCCTCGATCATACCTTCGGTACAATGGGCGTGGAAGGAGTAGCCCAGGCGGGTGCCGCGCGCCCCCCAGGTGCCGAAGTGATACCCCAGCCGGCCCCCCTCAAATTCCAGACTCACATTGCTGGTGCCCTCGCGCTCCATCCAGGGGGTGCCGGTGTTGGTGCCCAGATGGGTGCCGCGCAGGGGGGAACCCAGGTACCAGAGCAGGATGTCGATGTAGTGGCAGCCGTGGCTGAAGAACTGCCCGCCCCCCAGGGTGGCGGCCCGGGAGGCCCAGTGCTCGGGCGGGTACTGGGTGTGCTGCTCGGTCCAGATGGAGACCTGGAAACACTCGCCGTAGGCCCGTTGGTCGAGCAGCTCCTTCATGCGCACAACCAGGGGGTGGAAACGCATGCAGTACGCGATCATCAGGGTGCGGTCGGCGGTTTTAGCGGCGGCGATGAGGTCCAGGCATTCCCGCTCGCTATTGGCCATGGGTTTTTCGAGGAGCAGGTGTTTGCCGGCCCGCAGGCAAGCTATGCCCACCGGGTGGTGGAGATGGTGGGGCAGCACGATGAGCACTGCGTCCACCTGGTCGAGGATCTGGCGATAATCGGCGGCGACCTTGAGGCCGGGGAAATGCTGGGCCACGGCCTGGGCCTTGGCGATATCGGTGTCCACCGCGGCCTTGAGTTCGAGGCGGTCGGCTAGCACGTGGAAGCGGCGCAAATGGGTCTGGGACATGCCGCCGCAGCCAATGAGGGCCAGACGTGTTCTGGACATGGGTATTTTCCGGGTGAAGGGATCAGGGCTGGTCTTTCTGACCTTCAGGTGGGAGGGTTCGGGCGAACCAGCCTTCCACCTGGGCCACCACGGCCTCGGCCAGGGCCAGCGCTCCGCAGGAAACAGACCAGGTAGTACGCGCCATGATCGAGCAGATGTCTGGCCCATTTCAGGTCGGTTTGCGCCTGCTCCAGCCAGCGCGCTCCCTCAGCCTTGGGGTTCTCTCTCATATAGCACCTTTGCGGTGGCCAGGGCCTGGCGCAGGAAGGGGCGGTGGCGCAGTTGCTCCATTTCCTGGGGCGTGTAGACCAGCAGATCCAGGGC
>JACPRT010000159.1 GCA_016189845.1 Chloroflexota bacterium
CCCGCCCGCCTTGCCTGCGCAGGCGATCACGGCATCCGTCGCTCGCGCGTCGAACCGCCCCTGCCTCGCCTCCCCCCGCAGCGCGTCCGCGGCCGCGTCTGACGCCAGCGCCGGCCGGTACGGGCGCGGCTCGGTCATCGCGTGGAATGCGTCGGCCGCCGCCAGTACGCGCGCGCCCTGCGGGACAGCGCCCCCGCGCGCCTGCCGGTGATACCCGGAACCATCGGTCCGCTCATGGTGCATGCCGGCCATCCCGGCTACTCCCGAGAGCCCGGGCGACCGCGCCAGGATCCGCTCGCTGTGATACGCATGCAGCCGCACTCGCTCCCATTCGCCCTGGGTGAGGCTGCCTCGTTTCTCCCATATTCCAGCGGGCACGCCCACCCGCCCGAGGTCGTGCAGGAATCCGGCCTGGCGGACGCGTGCGCGGTCCTCGTCCGATAGGCCGAGCGCACGAGCCGCCTCGTGGACGAGCGCCGCGACGCCGTCCGAATGACCAAGCAGGTACGTCGACTTCAGGTCGATCATTCGCCCGAACACCGCTGCCAGCTCGTCGACGCGGTCCTCCTGGACCAGCCGCCAGGGTCCTGGCTCGGCGGCGACCACGGCCTGCAGCGCGTCGGTGCCCATCGCCTCGGAAAGCAGTTCGGGGCCCTCCCGGACGAACGCCTCCGACAGCTTAGGATCGAACCATCCGCCGGACCGCCGTCGCACGGCCGCAAGGGCCTCATCCACGCCGGCGACGCCGGCGATTGTCACAGCTTGCGAAGCGACCTGCGCCAGCCTTGCGGGCCGCTGGGTCGCGTCGCCCCGAAGCCCGTTCGGTGCTCCCTTGCCATCCCAGCGCTCGAACATCTGGCCCAGGCTCAGCTCGACCGACTGCGACAGGTGCAGCTGCCTGGCCAGCGTCGCGCCTACCTCGCAGACGCCGGCCATGACGTCGATGGCCCACTTCGCGCTGGTGACCACGCTCAGGGTGGTGCGCGCCCTGGCGATCGGGGACGTGCCCCGGCCCAGCGCCCCGAGCATCCCGATCAGCTCCCTTGGGCGTTCGAAATCGGTACGCGACATCAGCGGCCGGGTCGCCAGCTCATCGCCCCCGAAGCGAGCGGCCTCCTCGTGCGACGTCGCCGTGCAGCCCAGGTGCTCCAGCAGAGTCGCGTAGTAGACATCTGCGACCTCCGCTTCGCCCAGTCCGATGCGCCGCGCCAAGTTCGTCGCCACGAGGCACGAGCGTAGGGCCTGCTCGTCCGGCGACCCCATGCCGAGGTCGGTGACGAGCGAAAGGGGGGCCAGCAGCTCGACGAGGCGCACGGGCCCGCCTGGGTTCGCCGACGGCGTCATCGGGCTATCGGTATTGTGCGCGCGTCTGTGGTGTCATCCGGCCAGCGGATTCTCCCACGTCACTTCGGCAAAGCGCGCGAAATCGGTGTCCGCCGAGCAGACGGTCAACCCGTGTTCGATTGCAATGGCCGCGACGCGGGCGTCGGCAATCAGGTTCCCGCTCAGTTGATACAAGCGAATCAGCGCGCCCAGCACCTCGCCGTGACGCTCGGTGGGACCGGGGACCCACGCCGGTCCGGCACCGAGCCAGTCTTCCACGTGGGACCATGCCTCTCCGGGAGTCAGTGGACGCGAGGTTGCCCTCGGGTTCGTGCTGATCCTGAGGAAGGCCCCGAGGCTCTCCCACGGGAACCCCACCCTGCGCGTTCCGTTCAGCCTCTCGGTAAGCCACGCGGACGCTCGGGCGTGAAAAGGGCTGGATGCGTCGACCGCGAACAGGAGGATGTTGGCGTCGACAAGCATCAGCGATTCGAAGGGCCTTCGAGCACCTCAAGCGCCTCGGCGACATTCGTCACGTCGACGCGAAGGCCGATCGCCCGCGCGCGCTGGCGGAAAGGTCGCCGGGCCCGGCGACGCACTGCGAGCCCCGCGCGGACCAGTTCGTTGATGGCCTCGCTGAGTCCGATCGAACGCTGTCTTCGGAGCCGTTCGATTGCCGCCTTAACGTCGTCATCGAGCGTTACTGTGGTTCTCATACGGTAGATTCTAGCATCTTGATGCTATTGAACACGCATCTCGCCGCGCCGCGTTCGGGATGCGGCAGGCGGGGCGTCTCGATGTCGCGGAGAACAGCCCCCGGTGTTCCCGTGTCGGCCAGGTTGACGGACGTCATCACTGCAACGGCGTAGCATCGGAAGGCAGATAATGTCCCTACGGTGAATACAACTTCCCTCCGGGTCGGCACGCGCGGGAGCAGGCTCGCGCTTCGACAGACCGGCATGGTCGTCGACGCGCTGCGGGCCGCTCACCCGGGACTCGAGTTCCAGACAGTCACGATAACGACCGGCGGCGACCGGGACCGCACGTCGCCGATCGAGAGGCTCGGAGTCGGCGCGTTCGTGCGCGAGGTCGAGGCGGCGCTGGCGCGAAGCGAGATCGATTTCGCTGTGCACAGCCTCAAGGACCTGCCGTCGACGACCCCGCCGGAGTTCACGATCGCCGCGATCACCAGGCGTGAGGACCCGCGCGACGTGCTGGTGAACCGGTGGGGCGTCAAGTACGGCGCTCTGCCCGAGGGCGCCCGAATAGGCACCAGCAGTCCCAGAAGGCGTGCGCAGCTGCTTGCCGTAGTGCCACACGTGACCGTGCTGTCGCTCCGGGGCAACGTCGACACGCGCCTCCACAAGTGCCTGGTCGAACCCGGTTCCGGCTACGACGGCGGGGTGCTGGCTGCGGCCGGCCTGGCCCGCATGGACCGGCTAGACGCGGTCGCCGAGTTCCTCGACCCCCAGATCTTCACTCCTGCGGTCGGCCAGGGCATGCTGGCAGTCGAGACGCGGGCCGACGACGGCTCGACGACGCAGCTCGTTAATGCAGCCGAAGACCCTGTGGCACGGGCGGCCGCCACCGCGGAGCGTGCGTTCCTCGCCGCCATGGGCGGGGGATGTGCCGTGCCGGTCACTGCGCACGCCTTCATGCAGGACCAAGACCTCACCGTATATGGGTTCGCATCCGACCGCGACGGGCGTGACGTGATCCGCGATTCGGTCTCCGGCCCTTCGCAGGACGCGTCCCGGCTCGGCCGCTTGCTCGCCGACATCCTCCTGGCCGCAGGCGCACGCCGCGTCCTGGAAGTTCATGCCGATGCATAGCGGATTGGCAGCCCCCAACGGGCCCACAGCCCCGAACGGGTCCGCGGCCCAAAACGGTTACGGCTGGACCAGCCTACTGAGAGCATCCCGTGGGTAGGCCCGGCCGCGTATCGCTGGTCGGCGCGGGCCCGGGCGACCCCGGCCTGATCACCACGAAGGGGCTGGAACGTCTGCGCGCGGCGGATGTGGTCGTCTACGACCGCCTGGTCGATCCGAGGCTGCTTGCCGAGGCGAAGGAAGGCGCCGAGCTGATCGACGCCGGCAAGGCCCGCGGCGAGGCCAGGATGACCCAGGAGCAGATCAACGAGACGCTGGTCGAGAAGGCGCGGGCTGGCCACGCCGTCTGCCGTCTCAAGGGCGGCGACCCGTTCGTGTTCGGTCGTGGAGGCGAAGAGGCCATCGCTCTGGTCGAGGCCGGCATCCCGTGGGAGGCCGTCCCCGGCGTGACCTCCGCCACAGCCACGGCCGCATATGCAGGCATCCCCATCACACACCGTGGCATCGCCACCTCGTTCGCGGTCGTAACGGGCACCGAGGACGTCTCCAAAGGCGAATTCCAGGTCAGCTGGCGTCAATTCGCCTCCTTCCCTGGCACGCTCGTCCTTCTCATGGCCTATACCAACCTGGGCGAGATCGCCCGGTCGCTCCTCGAGGCCGGCATGCCGGCCAACCGCCCCGCGGTCCTCGTCCAGTGGGGTACCCTGGCCCGCCAGCGGACCGTGGCCGGCACGCTCGGCAACATCGCCTGGCGTGGCGCCGAGGCCGGCCTGACCGCACCTGTGACGGTGATCATCGGCGACGTCGCAGCCCTCCGCGATCAGCTTTCCTGGTTCGACGCCGGTCCCCTCTTCGGCAAGCGCGTGCTCGTCACGCGTGCGCGGTCCCAGGCCAGCCGCCTGCGATCGCTCCTCGAGGAACAGGGCGCATGGTGCGTCGAGTTCCCTGCCATCCGCATCGTGCCGGTCGCCGACCCGTCCACGCTCGATTCGGCGCTGCAGGCGCTCAGGAGTTATGACTGGATCACGTTCTCGAGCGCGAACGGCGTGCGGGGCGTGCGCACGCGCATGGACCACCTGGGAATCGACGCACGCGCCTTCGTGGGCGTGAGCGTGGCCGCGATCGGGCCAGCCACGGCTGCGAGCGTGCAGGAGCTGCTTTCGATCCGCCCCGACCTCGTCCCGGCGGAGTTCGTCTCCGAGTCCGTGGTGGAGGAGTTCCGGGGCCGGGCTGTCAAGGGCAAGCGCGTGCTGGTGATACGCTCCGATATCGGCCGCGACGTGCTCGCTAACGGCCTGAAGGACATTGGAGCAAAGGTCGTCGAGGTGGTCGGCTACGAAACGAAGACCTCGGCCAACTCATCGGAGCAGGCCAGGCGGGCGTTCTCCGAGGAGGAGGAGGGTGGCATCGACGTCGTCACGTTCACGAGCTCCTCGAGCGTCGAGAACCTGGTCAAGCTCCTCGAACGCGACTCAAAACTCATCGACACCGCCATCACCGCGTGCATGGGTCCGGTCACAGCCGCCCGCGCGAAGCAGCTGGGGTTGCGCGTCGACATCGTTGCGACCGAGCAGACCATGGAGGGGCTGGTAACCGCCATCGTCAACCACGTCTCCCACGAGCCGCCTTCCGACCGCGGGCAGGGGAAATGAGCACCGGCACGACGACCCGTAATTTGTTTGCCCGCCACCGCCGCACTCGATCGAGCGCCGGCATGCGCCGCCTCGTGCGGGAGACGCGGTTGAGCGCCGATTGCTTCATGTACCCGCTTTTCGTCACCCATGGCCGGGGCGTCCGCGAGCCGATTGCGCCGATGCCTGGCTGCTTCCAGATGTCCGCCGACCAGCTGGGCCAGGAGGCCAGGGAGATCGCCTCGCTTGGCATTCCCGCCGTGCTGCTGTTCGGAATCCCGTCGCAGAAGGACCCGATGGGGACGGGCGCCTACGACGACGCCGGCGTGGTCCAGGAGGCGGTCCGAGCGATCAAGGACGCTGAGCACGAGCTCGTGGTCGCAACCGACGTCTGCCTGTGCGAGTACACCGACCACGGCCACTGCGGTCCGTTGGACTACCGGGGCGAGGTCGACAACGACGTCGCTCTGGAGCTGCTCGCCCGCACGGCGGTGTCGCACGCGCGTGCCGGTGCGGACCTGGTCGCGCCCTCAGCGATGGTGGACGGCCAGGTCGCCGCGATCCGTGAGGCGCTCGACTCCGAGGGCCACGCGCAGACGCCGATCATGGCCTACGCGGCCAAGTACGCGTCTGCATTCTTCGGCCCGTTCAGGGTCGCCGCCGAGTCAGCCCCGAAGTTCGGCGACCGCCGGGGTTATCAGATGGACCCGCCAAACGTCCGCGAGGCCATGCGTGAGATCGCGGCCGATGTCGCCGAGGGCGCCGACATCGTCATGGTCAAGCCCGCCCTGCCCTACCTGGACATCATCGCCGCCGCGCGCGCGAACTTCGACCACCCCATCGCCGCTTACAACGTGAGCGGCGAGTACGCCATGGTCAAGGCTGCCGCAGCCAACGGCTGGATCGACGAGCGCCGCGCCACCCTGGAGGTGCTGACCGCAATCCGCCGCGCCGGCGCCGACATCGTCATCACGTACCACGCCAAAGACGCCGCGCGGGGGCTCGAGTAGGCCTGCCCGGTCTGGCGCTTCTTGTGGCGATGCCTTGGCAGACCTGCGGAGATCGATCTCGATAGCTGGGTACACGGCAACGCCCGACAGGCAGTGGTATTGTTCCACGGCGCGTCAGAAAAGATACGTGAGTCATGCCATCACGTGCGACGTCCGAGCTACCTGGTCCAACTGCGGAAGCAGTCAGCGCTGCTCGCCGACTACTCGAGGCGGGCCAGTCGACCGCGCTCGCGGAATATCTCGCGACTCTTCCCGATACCGATTCAAATCCAGAATTGACCCTGATCCGTGCCGAGTCTTGTATCTATAGTGGGGATACCCACAAGACCGTAGCCCTGACGAACAGCCTGCTTGCGATCGGAAGTTCCCTGTCTCCGAACCTCCGGGCGCGCGGACTACTTGTTCGAGCATCCGCGCTTCGCCTGCGCGGATTTCTCGAACAGTCAATCGAGGACGCATCAGCGGCGATCCAACTGCTGGACCAGCGCAATTACGATCCGAAAACCCTGGTCCAGGCACACAAGCAACTCGGCATCCCATTGGCAATGCAAGGCGATCTGGCGGGCGCCATCAGCCACTTCGAAGTTGCGCTCAATTTATGTTCACGCGTTTCAGACCTGAATCTGCAGGCGGAGATACATGTTTCGCTCGGCATCACGTGCGCCAGGGCGGGGCGATTGTCGGAAGCTGCCGCTCACTACCAGAACGCGCTTGTCGCATATGAAAAGGGGGGCGTTCGAACCGAACTCGCGACTCTTCATAACAATATTGGGCGCCTCCATCACGATCTCGGCGAGTATCAGGTCGCCCTCGTGGCTTATGAGAAAAGCCTTCAGATCGCTCGGGCTTTTCGCTACGCCCGCACAGAGTCGATGGTGCTGGTCAACATAGGAGATACCCGTCGCGAGATGGGCGATCCGGCTTCTGCGCTTACCGCCTATCGGCAGGGGCTCGACATGGCGATCGTTGCACAGGAACCCCGGGTAACCTGTTGCGCAAACATTGGCATCGGAGTTTCGTACCGAATTGCCGGCGAATTCGACAAGGCGCGCTTCCATCTGGACCAGGCCGCCTACGAAGCCGAAAGGTTGCAACTTGCCTGGGAGTCGGCCGTGGCCAGGCTTGAAGCCGGAATACTGGCGTTGTCGGCTGATCGACCAGGCGATGCAGCGAAGCTCCTGCGATCCAGTGCGTTGGCATTCGAAAAGCAAGGAGCAACGCGGGAGGTAGTCCGCGCGTTCCTGTATCTCGGTGATGCCTATCGGAGAATGGGCCAGCACCGGGAATTGAGGACGCTCCTGCGGAAAATCGATTCGACGATTCGGGAAGTGTCCGTCGATTGGCACCTGGCGCGCGACGCGCGCGCAACCAGCGAACTGCTCGCTTATGCGGCAGATCTGAACGGTGCCGAAGGCCTGCTGGCGCCGCTCCATGCGGCTGTGATGTCGCAAAACAGGCACGCGAAGGCCGTGCGCCGAACGCGGCCGAGTTTGAGGCACGATGTCCAAAGGCCTCGTGTGGAGATCCGGTCTTTTGGCGGATTCTCGATGCGGCTTGACGGCGACCTTTCCGATGCTCGTTCTTGGGAAGGCCAGAAGGCGCAGGAACTATTCGTCCTGTTGCTTTGCCAACCCGGCGGGAAAACCTGTGAAGAATTGCTGGAGATTCTGTGGCCCGATGACGCTCTTGCTCCAAACAGGAGCGTGATTCATAACAATATCTATCGCATTCGACAGGCCGTGTATCGGGATTGTGTGGTCCTCGATAACGGGCGCTATCGAGCAAATCGCTCCCGTGATATCTGGTTCGACCTCGAGGAGTTTCAAAGGAGGTCGAAATCCGCCGTATCTGAGATTTCTAGCAACGAGCGCAAGGCCTCGCTTCTTGGGGAAGCCGTTGCGTTATATCGCGGTGAATTCATGGCGGGATCTTATTCCGATTGGGCTCTGGATTTCCGGCATAACGCAGAAGCTCAGTACGTCTCAAACCTCGTGGCTCTCTCTTCAGTTCAGCGGGAGCTGGGGAATCTTGCCTCGGCTGTCGCCGCGCTTGATCGAGTCTTGATCGCCGATCCGTCCAACGCCGACGCGCACGAGCACGCCATTGCGATCGAAAGGTTGCGTGGCAATTCTGGCGAAGCGTATCGACGACTCAGGAACTATCAATTGCGGATGGAAGACAAAGCTCGCTCGACTTGAGAAGTCCCGTCAGTTGCCAATGGCGACTATCCCTCGTTTTGCAGCCATCACGACGGCTTCGGTCCGCGTTCGTGCTCCTAATCGTGAATATATGCCGGACAAATGGATTTGGACGGCCTTGACTGATATCCCCAAAGATCGAGCAATTTCGTCATTCAGATTGCCCTCGGCCAATCTCTGAAGGACGTCCAACTGTTTGCGCGTCAGGCGGTTTGGGTCAGTGTGGCCTTGATCGTGGGCAAGCGCGTTTTTCAAGCTGGCCGAAAATACTTGTCTTGCCGTCAGCACGGTACGTATCGAATCAACGATATCTGATGGGGGCGAGTCCTTGAGAACATACCCGTCCACACCAGCGTCGATCATCAACCTCACATAGGATTCCTGGGCATAGCCAGACAAGACCAGTATCCGCATGTTTGATGAAGCTTCACGGAGGGCCCGTGCTACGTCCACGCCCGACCGCGACCCGGCCAGTTTCACGTCAAGCACGACGATATCCGGTTGAAGCCGTCTGCTAAGGGTTATGGCGTCTTCGCCGTTATCCGTCTCTGCGATAACACGAAAGTCGCGGCATTGATCAAGCGAAGTCCGTAGCCCCAGCCGGACGATGGGATGCCTGTCGGCGACCAGCACCCGTCGCACTCCACCTAACGAAACGGTACTGCGCTGACCTTCTCTATTTCCGTTCTGTCGAGTGACCTGGTCAACCTCAGAGACAGACGGTGCATTAGCCACACCTGTAGCCACACCCGTTCTCTCCCACCATTGATGGCGTTGCCGGCAACTGTCCACTGCTGCGACAGTCGGCCTCAAGGCAACTGCTCTCGTGTCTGGCGGCAGTGTCCTTCGACCGTCTCTCGAAGGTCTCCCGAGAAACTCTCGAATCTGCTCACGGATTCGCCTCGCTTTTATTCAACGTGATATCTTTACTTCACTTCCCGCGGTAGGAGTTACTCGGGGTCCCTCAGCACTTGCAAACCCGGGAAAAGACTGAGCGTACGGGTCGTCGTACCGACATCGCCGAGACGGCCCGGAGCCTGCGCGACTCCGGCCAGTGGGCCGCCCTGACCGAACACCTGAACTCTCTACCGCCGTCCGAGCTGGATCCCGACCTTCATGTGATGTCGGCGCAGGCCGCGATGATGACCGGCGACATCCACCGGGCCATCCAGGTGGTCGACCAGGTCCTCGCGTCAATGGACGATCTCCCGGTAAGCGTCCGCGCCTACGCCTTGCTGATACGCTCTGCATCTTCGCGGGCACGAGGCTTCACCCAGAAGGCGCTAGAAGACGCCTCGGTGGCCACGGCGATGCTCAAAGCGCAGACTTCGCCCCCGGAACTCCTTATCCAGGGACACAAGCAGATCGGGATCGCACTCGCCACTACCGGCGAGTTGGACGGCGCGATCGATCACCTGGAACGCGCACTTCGCCTTTGCGCACGCTCGTCGAACCTCAACCTTCAGGCTGAGATACAGAACGCTCTGGGAGTTGCCTACTTCCGTCTGGGACGCCTGCCCGAGGCACAGGTCCATTACAAGAATGCCGCGGCGGCGTTCCGCAAGCTCGACAGCCGGTCGGCCCTCGCCGATCTGTACAACAATATGGGCTGGCTGCACTTCAACCTCGCGGAATACGCGCCCGCGCTGGATTTCTACCAACGCTCCCTGGACCTCGCCCGTGGGGCGAAATACAACCGCACCGTCTCAATGGCGATGGTCAACATTGGAGACGTGCACGTTGCGCTCGGCGAGTATGCCAAAGCGATCGCTTCCTACGAGGAAGCGCTCCAGTTCGGTGCGGACGTTCTTGAGCCCCGTCTTTTCTGCTGTGCAAACGCCGGACTGGGATCCGC
>JACPRT010000154.1 GCA_016189845.1 Chloroflexota bacterium
CTCACGGTGTGGTTCGACGATCCGGCCAGAGAGCACGGCTGCGAAGAAACAGCAGACGAAGTCGTACTCATGAAAGATCACGATGGGCGGGTCATCGGCATCGAATTGCTTCACTACCAACCGAGATCCGCGCAGGGTTTCACGGTCGAGACCCTGGTCCAACGATGACTCGAATCGTGCTTGACCCGAGCGTTCTCGCCGGGAGGCCAGTGATCCGCGGGACTCGGCTGTCCGTCGAATTCATCTTAGATGTCGTCTGCGACCCGCCGTGACTACCACGAAGTTGGTATTGATGTAGCATATTAGTATGAAAGGCAAGCAACGGCTCTCAGCGTCCGTTGACGCAGAGCTTGTCAGGGCAGGGCAATCCGCGGTGGACGAAGGCCGCGCCGAGAGCATGAGTGCCTGGGTGAACGAGGCTCTTCGTTTGAAGGCCGAGCATGATCGGCGAATGCTGGCGCTCGACAAGTTTCTGGCTGCCTACGAGGCGGAACACGGCGAGATCACCGGCGACGAGATGAACGCAGCGGTTCGGCGAACTCGCGCCCGCGCGACCGTGGTCCGAGGCCGGCCGGGCGGCGACCGACCGACGCGGGGACGACGCCGAGGTACCCGGTGAGCTTGATCCTTGACGCCGGCGCCTTCATTGCGGTCGAACGGGGCGACAGGGACATCATCGCCCTGGTCAAGCGGGAGCGTCTGGCCGAGCGATCCCCGCTGACCCACGGAGGCGTGGTCGGCCAGATCTGGCGCGGCGGCGCCGGACGCCAGGCAGGGGTCGCGCGTCTGCTGGCCGGGGTGGACATCAAGCCGTTGGATGAGACCCTCGGCAAGCGAGCCGGGGTGCTGCTGGGCCAGGGCGGAGGGATGGATGCCATCGACGCCGCCCTCGTTTGCCTCGCCAGCGATGGCGACGAGCTGCTAACGTCCGACCCGGCCGACTTGCGCGATCTGGCTCAGGCGGCTGGCGTTCACATCGACTTGATCCCCGTCTGATCACCGTTGCGCCGGTATCCCGGCCGCCGTCTCGCGACGTCCGATTACGGAGCGGCAGGACTTGTATGGGAATTCACGGTGGACAACCGGCGCGCGCGGCAGTGCTACGATCACCAACGATCAAGCTATGCGTGTTCTCCTCTACAACGATCTCGACCCGGGCGCGATCCGTGGCCTGGACAAGGTGCGAAGCGCACTTGAGGCCGGGAACTTTGCCCAGGCCGACGTCCGCAAGATCGGGAAACACCTCTATCGCGCAAAGCTGAACGCGTCCGACCGGCTGCTCTTCACGCTCCGCCGCTACGCCGGCGAATACTGCTGCCTCCTGCTCGAGCACATTCCCAACCACGCGTACGACCGGTCTCGCTTTCTGCGCGGCGCCGTCGTGGACGAGACGAAGATTCCGGTGGCTGCAGCCCCGCAGGACGGGCAGTGCGAAGAGATCGTCTACCTGCATCCCCAGCGCGAGCGGTTCGCCTTCCTCGACAAGGTCCTCTCTTTTGACGACGACCAGCAGGCGGTATACGAGCTGCCGCCGCCCCTGGTCGCGGTGGGATCGGCCGGTAGCGGCAAGACGGTGGTTGCCCTTGAAAAGATGAAGCGCGCCGCCGGCGACGTGCTTTACGTAAGCCTGTCCCCGTATCTGGTGAAGAACGCCCGCGATCTCTATTTTGCGAACGGCTACGACAACGCCGACCAGGAAGTCTCCTTCCTTTCATTCCAGGAACTGATCGAGAGCATCCGCGTTCCGGAGGGTCGAGAGGCGCGTCCAAAGGATTTCCACGGCTGGTTCGCCCGTCACTGTCAGGGCAGCGGTGTAAAGGACGGCCACGCGCTGTACGAAGAGTTCCGGGGTGTGATCACGGGTCCGATCACCGACTCAGGATGGCGCTCCCGGGAGGAGTACCTCGGGCTTGGCGTGAAGCAGTCCATATTTCCACAGCCACTCAGGCCGAGGGTATACGACCTCTTCGAGAGGTATCTCGTCTTCCTGAAGAGCGAGGGCCTGTACGACTCGAACCTGGTGGCCCATCGCTACCTGGCTTGCGCCGAACCGCGCTACGACTTCGTCGTCGTGGACGAGGTCCAGGACGTGACCAACGTCCAGCTGTATCTGACCTTGAAGTGCCTGCGCCAGGCTGGCGCTTTCGTCCTCGCGGGCGACTCCAACCAGATCGTCCATCCGAACTTCTTCTCCTGGTCCAACGTGAAGTCGCTGTTTTTCGGCAAGCACGAGCTCACCGAACGCGACGAAGCAGTCCGCATCCTCGCCACGAACTTCCGCAACGCTCCCGAGGTAACCGCGCTGGCCAACCGGATCTTGAAGCTCAAGCATGCCAGGTTCGGGTCGGTGGACCGCGAGAGTAACTACCTCGTGCGCCCTGCGAACACGCGCCCGGGCCGCGTCCAACTTCTCAAGGGCGCCGACGAGGTCAAGCGCGACCTCGACGCACGCACCTCCCGCTCCACCCGGTTCGCGGTCATCGTGATGCATGAGGCACAAAAGGCGGAGGCGAGACGGTGGTTCAATACACCGCTCGTCTTCTCGATCCAGGAGGCGAAGGGCCTCGAGTACGAAAGCGTCATCCTGTTCGACTTCGTGGGCGGAGAGGCCGCCGCGTTCCGCGAAATCGCGGCCGGAGTCGACGCGGCCGCGCTGAACGGGGATGAACTCCCGTATGCGCGGGCCAGGGACAAGAGTGACCGGTCGCTCGAGATCTACAAGTTCTTCATCAACGCGCTCTACGTCGCGGTCACCCGCGCGGTCAAGAACGTCTTCGTCGTCGAGTCGGACCCCGGGCACCCGGTCATCGGCCTGCTTCAACTCGACCGCGACACCGGCGAAGTGACCGTGGAAAGGTCTGAATCGTCGCACGAAGATTGGCAGAGGGAGGCGCGGAATCTCGAGCTGCAGGGCAAAGCTGAGCAGGCGGATGAGGTCCGCGCTCGAATCCTCAAGGAACAGGCTCCGCCCTGGCAGGTGATCGATCGGGAAACCTTCGCCCGGATTCGGCGAGAAGCTCTCGCCCAGGGCGGCTCGAAGCAGCGGCGTCTTGACGCGTTCGAGTACGCCTTGCTTCATCACCACCGACCCACGTTGAACGCGCTCCGAGCTATTGGCTTCAAGCCGGCCATGCGGGACGAGTTGGAAGCGGTCGCGCAATCACACCGGAACCAGTTTCCGTTCTACGACTCGAGCAGCCCGCGGGCCGCACTGCGTGACGTCGACCGCTACGGGGTGAACCACCGGACGCGTTTCAACCTCACGTCGCTCATGATCGCGGCCCGCCTCGGCAACACGAACCTGGTCGACGCGCTTCTGGAACGAGGCGCGGACCTGTCCTGCACAGCGAACAACGGGTTCACGGCGTTCCACTTCGCCCTGGAACAGGCCCTGATCGACCCCGCGTTCGGGGCTGAACGGCTTCCCCGGATCTATCCGCTGCTTGAACCCGCCACAGTTTCCGTCCAGGTGGATCAACGGCTGATCAAGCTCGACCAGCGCCAGATGGAGTCGTTCCTGCTCCATCTATTCATCGTGTTGTATTACCGGCACCTCGCCGCCGGGTTCTCCTTCAGCGAAAACGGGTACACCGCCGCGGCACTCGAGGCCTACGTAGCCCGCGTTCCCGATGCGGTGCTTCCGGCGTGGCGCAAAAGGCGTCCGTACATCACGAGTGTCCTGGCAAGGAACGAGGCAGGCCGGGACGGCCCCTACAATCGCCGGCTCTTCCGGCGCTTGCACCGGGGTTACTACATCCTCAATCCGCAACTGAAGTTCCGGGATGGCGAACGGTGGATCCCGGCGTACGAACGGTTCCCACTCGAAGACCTGGGCATAAGGCCGTGGGA
>JACPRT010000162.1 GCA_016189845.1 Chloroflexota bacterium
CTGACCAGGGATGATCCCCGCCAGGCAGCGACGTGTCGCAGGCTCTTCGAGCGCGCCGAGGCAGGACAGCTGCGACTCACTACCTCCCACCTCGCGCTGGCTGAAATCGTGTGGACCCTCGAATCGCACTACCGGCTTTCGAGAGATGAGATCGCCGGCACCTTGCGCGACCTGCTGGCCATGAAATCTTTCAGGATCGAGCGAAAAGGAATGCTCCGTGACGCGGTCGCGCTTTACGCGTCGACCAACGTCGACTTCGTTGATGCCTACCACACATCTCATTTGCGCAACCGGAAAATCCCGGCAATTTGTTCTTTCGATCGAGATTTTGAGTCTCTGGGCGCCAAGCGTATTGAACCAGATGCAATCGAATGACAAAGACGCGGCCCCGGCCGGATATGGACCATTACATGATGGGCATCGCACTCGCGGTGCGGGCACGCGCCAACTGCCTCGGGAGCAGGGTCGGCGCGGTGATCGTGATGGACCGCCGAATCGTGTCGACCGGGTACAACGGCACGCCCGCAGGCATGCCCAACTGCGACGAGGGTGGCTGCGACCGCTGCGGCAACCGGGCCCGCTACCCCGCGGGTACCGGTTACGACGTCTGCATCTGCGTCCATGCGGAGCAGAACGCCCTTCTTGCCGCCGCCCGATTCGGAATCGCCGTGGCCGGCGCATCGATCTACACGACCTCCCGGCCGTGTTTTGGCTGCCTCAAGGAGTTGCTCCAGGCCGGAATGAGCGGCGTCCACTTCCTGCACGAATGGACACCGCACGACTCTGCGCTGAAACCTGAATATGACCGTCTGCTGGCCGGATTCAAGACGGGCGTGCAGCGCGTGGAGGTCGACGACCCCGACCGCGAGTGGGCGATCTCGACGCTCCGGACCGGCGAAGTGCAGGGACACGCTTCACCCGGGCTGTAGCGCCCGAAGGTAAACTCAAACCCGTATGCCAGTATCTGACGAGACACTGCAGGAGATCGCGCTCTCGCGGGCCGAGTACGAGGCCGTCGTAGAAAGGCTCGGCCGCGAGCCTGTTCCCCTCGAGCTGGGCCTGTTCGGCGCATTGTGGAGCGAGCACTGCGGGTACAAGCACTCGAAGCCGCTGCTGAGGCTCCTGCCGAGCATGAGCGATCGTCTCCTGGTGGCGCCCGGAGCGGAAAACGCGGGCGCGGTCGACATCGGCGACGGCCTGGCGATCGTGATGAAGATCGAATCGCACAACCACCCTTCGGCGGTCGAACCGAAGCAGGGTGCGGCAACCGGCGTGGGTGGCATCGTGCGCGACATATTCGCCATGGGCGCGCGACCCATCGCCTTGATGAATTCGCTCCGCTTCGGCCCCCCTGACACGCCCCGAAACCGGTACCTGCTCCACGGAGTGGTCGCGGGTATTTCCAGCTACGGCAACTGCCTGGGCATCCCCAACGTCGGCGGAGAGGTCGTCTTCGCCAGGGAATACGACGGCAATCCGCTGGTCAACGCCATGTGCGTGGGCCTGATCGAAGGCGGACGCATCGTCCGGGCCGCTCCGCGGGCGCCCCGAGACGTGATCCTGCTTGTCGGCGCGGACACCGGACGCGACGGCATCCACGGCGCGTCCGGGCTGGCCTCGCGCGCCTTCGAAGAGCAGGCGGAGATGCGCTCCGCCGTTCAGGTCGGCAACCCCTTCCTCGAGAAGGTGCTGATCGAGGCGTGTCTCGAAGCCGTCCGGCTCCCCGGAGTCGTCGGACTCCAGGACCTTGGCGCGGCGGGGCTCACGAGCGCCGCGATCGAAGCCGCCGCCCGCGGCCGCATGGGTCTTCGGATCGACGTCGCGAAGGTCCCACGCCGCGAGGCCGGGATGACGCCCTATGAGGTCATGCTCTCCGAGTCGCAGGAGCGCATGATCGTGATCGTGAAGCCGGGCCTTGATAGAGAGGTCATCGAGACCTTTCAAAAATGGGACCTGGATGCGACGCCGATCGGCGAGTTCGTGCCAGGCGACCAGGTCACCGTCCTGGACGGTAAATCGACGGTCGTCCGCTCGCCCGTTCAGGTGCTGACCGACCCGCCGATGTACGAGTTCGACGCACCAAAGCCACGATGGCTTGCCGACTTGCAGTCGGAGGACCTGCGCGCCCTGCCGCTCCCGAGCGAGTCTTCGGACCAGGCCCTGCTTCGCATGCTTTCGTCGCCCAATATCGCCTCCAAGGAGGCGGTCTACCGGCAATACGACCACCAGGTCCAGACCAACACCGTGGTCGGACCGGGCGCCGATGCTGCGGTCCTGAGGCTAAAAGGCACTTCGAGGGCTATTGCCCTGAGCACCGACGGCAACGGGCGGATCGTCTATGCCGATCCGTTTACCGGAGGAGCAATCGCCGTGGCGGAGGCGTGCCGGAACGTCTCGTGCACCGGGGCGACGCCGATAGCGCTGACGGATGGCCTCAATTACGGCAACCCGGAAAAACCGGACACGCAGTACCAGCTTCGCCACTCGATCCTCGGGATCCGTGCAGCCTGCGAGGCCCTCGACGTCCCCGTGATCAGTGGGAACGTGAGCCTGTACAACGAATCCGCCGGCAGGCCGGTCTACCCTACCCCGATCATCGGCTGTCTCGGCCTGCTCGACGACGCCGAGAGGCATTGCTCGACGGCGTTCAAGTCGAAGGGCGACATCATCGTCCTGCTCGGGGCTGATGCACTGTCCGGCGATCCCTCGACGCTTGCCGCCAGCGAATTCCTGTCACTGTTCCACGGCCGCGTTGCCGGCATGCCGAAGATCGATCTGGACCTCGAGGCGCGCGTGCAGAAGGCCTGTCGAGACGCGATCGCCGGACGGCTATTGCGGTCGGCCCACGACTGCTCCGACGGCGGGCTCGCCGTAGCCGTCGCCGAATCGGCGATAGCCGGCGGCATCGGCGCCAACATCCCCGTCGAAATCCCTTCGCGCTGGGATGCAGCGTTGTTCGGCGAGCAACAGTCGCGCGTGGTCGTCACCGTGGCGACCGAGGATTTTCAGCGACTGGAGCAGATCGCGAGGCCGGCCGGTGTCCCGTTCATCCGCCTGGGAACTGTGGGCGGCAGCCACATCAACTTCGGGGGCATCTGCGACGTTCCGCTCGATCTCGCCACAAACGCGTGGCAGTTCGGCTTTGCGCGCGCAACCGGTGGGTAAATAATCCGGAGTCGCGCGAGAATCGCACACGTTGACAGGAGGATGCTCTGCTGCTAGCTTGAACTATTAGCACTCGGTGCCACCGAGTGCTAATTCATGTGACCCCCGGTTGCATGAATCTGTTCGGAGGCAACCTTGCCGACCTACGACTACAGATGCACCTCGTGCGGGCAACGTTTTGAAGCCCGCCAGAGTTTTAACGACGATCCCGTCTCTCCCTGCCCCGCGTGCGGCGACAGCTCCGAGCGGCTGATCACCGCGATCGCCGTTCACTTCAAGGGCAGCGGGTTCTACAAGACCGACTACAAGTCGTCCGGAAATGGGCGGTCCACTTCGAACGGCAGCGACAAGTCGGCCGACGACAAATCGGGCGATTCGAAGTCCGACTCGAAGTCCGATTCGAAGTCCGAGACCAGGGCGGAAACCAAGACCTCTACCAGGGCGGAATCCAAGGCGAACTCGTCATCTACAGGTTCCTCGAGGGAATCGTCGAAAGGTTCCTCGGGATCGACGGCCAAGGAGACTGCCAACAAGTCGGACAAGTAGCCGAATGCGGGCAGTCATCCAGCGGGTCAATTCGGCGTCCGTATCCGTAGACGGCGCCCGGCGCGGAGTAATCACGACAGGGCTCGTGGTGCTCGTCGGCGTTACCCAGAACGACGGCCCCGACGAGGCCGCGTACCTGGCAGAGAAGGTCCTGAACATGCGGCTGTTCCCACCGGCCGGTTCCGACACGGGTTTTGACCTTTCCGCCCTCGATGTGAAAGCCGGCATCCTGCTCGTGAGCCAGTTCACGTTGTACGCGAGCACGCGCAAGGGGCGGCGGCCCAGCTTCACCGGTGCGGCGGCGGGGGATCTGGCGGGGCCGTTATTCGACCGGGTCGTAGAAGAGTTCAGGAAGAGCGGGCTCCAGATCGAGACCGGAGTGTTCGGCGCACACATGCACGTCGAACTTGAGAACGACGGTCCCGTGACGATCGTGCTCGATTCCGACGAGCGCTTCGCGCCTCGCGGATAGAGCCAGCGGCCGGAGATAGCGTTAGCGCGCCGAGGATAGCGTCAGCGCGGCGACCAGAACGCGAGATAGCCTTCGGCGACCGCCCGGGGCGCCTCCCGGCCGCTGATGTCGATGACCCAGATGCGCTCGAGGAGCTCGTCCGATTGCGTCGGCCCCTGCGCCAGCAGGTCGCCGGCCAGCACGATCTGGTCGCCATCGGGCGACCACAGCCTGTGCGATTGTGCGTACTGGTCGAAATAGACGAGCATCAGACCGAACTCATCGGTAGGTCGCATGTCGACAAGATGCCTGACTGAACCATCGTCGACGTCCAACACCGACCAGCTGAACGCAGTTGTGGGATCAGGGTGGCGCTCGGCGATCAGCACGTGGCGGCCGTCGGGCGACCATTCGAACGCAAAGATCGGCCTTTTCAGCACGGAACGAACCTCGGCGGTCTCCGCATCTGCGATCAGGAGCTCGGCATAGCTGAAGGGGTCGTCGCCCTCCCCGCGGATCGTTCTGCCGATGGCAAGCCGGCGCCCGTCCGGCGCCCACTGGATCGCCGTCAGATGAGGCACCCCGGTGACGCTTACCGTGTTGCTGCCGTCCGGTTCACTGACGACGACCGCCGAAGAGCCGTCGCTCGCGTCGACGACGTAGGCGAGCCGCCCCCGCAGGTCTTGCGCGGCGACCGGCGCCTGGTAGCGCGTCGATGCTCCGAGCGACCGCGCGGCGGCGCCGCCGGCGATGTCAAACATCATCAGGCGCTCGCTCTGATGCACGTACAGCCGGTCCGAGTCCGACGACCACGTCAGGTACATCGGCGACCCACCGATGATTGGCCTGGCGGGTTGGTCGTCGAGCCGGGAAATGAAGACGGCAAGGTCAGTCTGGCCGACTGCGATTATGGCCGCCTGCTTGCTGTCGGGCGACCAGATGGCGTAGTGGAAGACACCTGGAAGGATGCCGACGGACCCCGCACGGTCCTGGTGGATGGCCTTCAGCCCCCGGGCGGGCGAGGCCTCATCGGCCAGATAGACGAGCAGGCGTTGCGTGCGCGGTTGGGCGCCGGGCACCGCTCCGGAAATTAGCAGCGACTGTGCATCCGGCGACCAGGTGGGCCAGGTGTATGCCGGGCCTAGGCCGCGCTCGGGGGTGGCCGCGGGGGTGATCTGCCGAAGCCCGCCGCCGTCGGGCGCGATCGTATAGATCAGGTTGTCCTCGCCGACGTATGCGATCCGATCGACCGGCGACTGCGGGGTGGCGGTTGCGGTCGCGGACGGCGCCGGTAATAGCGCCACCGAAGCCGCCAGCGGAGTCGTGGGCCCGGCGTTCGAGACCGTTGGCGCCGAGGTCGGGGCCGGCGGCACGGTCGCCGTCGTGGACGCAGGCGTTGCGATGCCGCCCGGCCTGCACGCGATCACCGCCATCGCCAGCAATACCGGCAGCAGGGCGGGAACGCGTGGCAACATCACGCGTCGTAGTCCAGGCCGATATCGAGCGCCTTCACCGAGTGCGTCAGCGCCCCGACCGAGATCAGGTTCACTCCCGTCCTGGCGATCTCGGCCACGTTTTCAAGCGTAATTCCGCCCGACGCCTCGACCATGACCTTGCCCTTCGCAAGGGCCACGACCTTCGCCAGCTCATCGGCCGCGATGTTGTCGGCCAGGATGACGTCGGCGCCGCCCTTGATCGCTTCCTGAGCTTCCACGATCGTCTCGACTTCGACTTCGATCTTGACCATATGGGGGGCTCTCGTCCGCGCCCTCTTTACCACCTGCGCCAGGCTGATCCCTTCAGCCCTGAGCGCAGCTATGTGATTGTCCTTTATCAGGATGCCGTCGCCCAGGCACATCCGGTGGTTCTTCCCGCCGCCCGCGGCGACCGCGTACTTGTCCAGCGAACGAAGACCCGGTGCGGTCTTCCGCGTGTCGACGATGGTCGCTGTGGTGCCCGCGACCGCCTCGACGTAAAGCGCCGTCGCGGTAGCGATGCCACTCATACGCTGCAGGAAATTGAGAGCGGTCCGCTCGCCGGTCAGGATCGATGCCACTCTGCCTTCGACGCTCCCCAGGACCGCACCTGGCTCGATGATGTCGCCGTCGAGCAGCATCGCCTTTGTCCGCAGCTCGGGGTCCACGCGCTTGAAGACGGCCAGGGCTACGTCGATTCCGGCCAGCCTTCCGGCCTGACGAGACACGAAACTGGCTCGCCCGGTGAGGTGGACCGGGATCAGCGACGTTGTGGTGGGGTCGCCGAGGGCGAGGTCTTCGGCGAGTGCCGCCTCGATCGTCCTGTCCAGGCCCGGAAGATGGGGGATCACACGTCGCTCCGGGCCAGATCCAACGATGTACCGGCGCTAGCCGGCTACTTCCAGCATTCGGCGCAATGCAATTCGCGCTTGTTCGGCGACCTTTTGTCCGACCGTTATCCGGTTGATGACGAGGCCTGCCATGATCCCTTCCAGCACCCACAGCAGGTAGGCGGGGTGGACCCGGTACATCGTTGCGCACGGGCACACGATGGGGTCGAGGCAGAAGACGCTCTTATCCGCGTTTTCCTCGGCCAGACGTTTGACCAGGTTGATCTCGGTGCCGATCGCCCACTTGCTGCCCGCCGGCGCCTCTCGCACCATCCTGGCGATGTATTCGGTCGACCCGACGTAATCGGCTTCTTGAACGACTTCCATCGTGCACTCGGGGTGCACGAGTATGTTCACATCCGGGTACTTCTGCCTGGCATCTTCGATCTGCTTCACCGAGAACCGGGTGTGCACCGAGCAGTGGCCTTCCCACAGAATGATCTTCGCCCTGCGGAGGCGGTCCGGACTGTGGCCACCGAGCTGCTTGAACGGGCTCCACACGGCCATTTCATCGAGGGGCACGCCGAGCTTGAGAGCGGTGTTGCGCCCCAGGTGCTGGTCGGGGACGAACAGGATCCGCTTGCCCCGCCGGAACGCCCACTCCATCAGCTGCGTGCCGTTGCTTGAAGTACAAACGATGCCACCGTTGCGCCCGCACAGCGCCTTGATCTCGGCGGTCGAGTTCATATACGTCACGGGGACGATCTCGTCTTCGCCCCCCAGCACCGACGAAAGCTGCTCCCAGGCGTCTTCGACATCTTCGGTCTGCGCCATATCGGACATGGAGCAGCCGGCGGCCATGTTGGGGAGGATCACGGTCTGGTCGGACGCCGTGAGGATGTCGGCGGTTTCGGCCATGAAATGCACGCCGCAGAACACGATGAACTTCGAGTCCCGCTCCCTGGACGCCATCTGCGACAGCTTGTATGAGTCGCCTCTGAAGTCGGCGTACTTGATTACGTCGGGACGCTGGTAGTGGTGTCCGAGGACGACGACCTGCTTGCCCAGCGCCTGGCGGGCCGCCGCGATCCCTTCGTCGATCTCCTGGGGGGAAAGCTTCAGATACCGGATCGGCACCTTCTGCCACCGGACGCCCGCTGCAAACTCCTCCTCCAGCGATTTGGTCCGCAGGTTCCCGTCGGTCTGGCAGAAAGCAGACTGTTCGAGCTCTGTAATTGGAATCACGACCGGCCGGTTGAAGGTGATAGTCATGCCCTTCCCTCCGCGAGCGCGGGCTCGAGTGCAGGTTCGAGTTCTGATTCGAGCGCGAGTTCGAGGACTTCGCCCTTGAGCGAGTAGGGCGACGTCTCGGTTATGCGGACGCGCACCGTATCTCCCACCGATGCTCCGCCGCGCGTCAGATAGACCAGTTTGTCGGTTCGAGTCCGGCCGGATGGCGCGCCCCTCGTTTCCCCATCGACCAGAACGTCGAACTCCTTCCCTTTCAAGGCCGAGTTGATTTCGGCCTGAATCTGTTCCTGGAGGTCACCTACCGCGTTCAAGCGCCGCTTCTTCTCGGCGCGATCCACGTCGTCGGGTTGCTTTCTGGACGCGATCGTGCCGGGACGTTCCGAGTAGGCGGCGGCGTGGACTTTGTCGAAGCGCACCTCGCGCAACATGTCGAGCGAGCGTTCGAACTGGTCCGCGGTCTCGCCCGGGAATCCGACGATCAGGTCTGTGACGATCGCGACGCCCGGTATCTCGGCGCGTAGCTGAGAAACAAGGTCCAGATAGTCGTCGCGGTTGTAACCACGCCGCATGGCGGTCAGTATTCCGTCGTCGCCCGCCTGGAACGGGAGATTGATGGTCTCGCAGACCTTTGGCAGGTCCGCCACCGCCCGGATGATGCGTTGCGTCATATCGCTCGGGTGGGAAGTCAGGAACCGGATGCGTTCGATGCCGTCGACCTGGTTGGCGGCGGACAGGAGGTCGGCCAGGTCCATGGGAGGGTCGAAGTCGTGGCCGTAGGCGTCTACTGTCTGGCCCAGATACGTCACATCTTTGACGCCACGTTCGGCCAGCATCCGAGTTTCGTGGATTACTTCGTCGATGGGGCGGCTTACCTGTCGACCGCGGCGATACGGGATGATGCAGAACGTGCAGAACTTGTCGCAGCCATGAATTACGGGGACGAACGTTGCGACGCTCGGAGCGGTCGGGATGAGCTGGCCGATGCACCCTTCGGCGTCGATCCCGACCTTGTCCCCTACCGCTCTCAGGATTGGTCCGTACTCCTGGGGGCGAGCCCAGACATCGACCTGCGGGAAGCGGCGTCTGAGGACATCCTGCTTCGGGCCGACCATGCAGCCCATGACGACGATCATCCGGTCCGGGTCTGCCGTCTTGATCGGCCGCAGGGTGCCGAGCATTCCGGTGGCGGTGTCTTCTGCGGATTGACGAACGACGCAAGTGTTCAACACCACCACGTCGGCGTCATCGGGGCGCTCGCACGCGGACAGCCCCAGCTGGTCGAGCCCGCTTGCGAGCCGCTCGGAGTCCGACTTATTCATCTGGCACCCGACCGTCCAGATGTGGTACTTGGCCATCGTTCTTCCTGACTCGACCCTGTTCTCTTCCGGCCCGTTCCCCGGTTCTCTTCCAGCCGTTTCTGCCGTCAGGCTGGTCTCTGCCACCCTACCCTTGCCGCCTATCCCTTCCGGCCTGTTACCTGCGGGCCCGTCTGTTTCGGCGTTCTGTTCCAGCCTCGCCGTTTTCAGGTAAGCGCGCTTGCGGCTTCGGTACCTGTGGCGCTTCCCGGTGCGTCCCGGTGATCAAAGAGCTGGCGGAGGGAGAGGGATTCGAACCCTCGGTAGGCACTTACGCACCTACACCCACTTAGCAGGCGGGCGCACTAGACCACTATGCGATCCCTCCACACCTTCCTTCGGACGGTAGCAGACGCTTCGAAGCTGGCACAATGCGCGGCGACGAAACTCGTGGATTTATACGTGAAATATTTCACACAGTTGGCGGCCGGTTTTCGCAGGTCCGGCGCCCACGTTCCAGGCGGCATGGCACCGGTTTGATACCTCGCCAGGGACGCCCGATGGTCAATACGCGCCTGGGTATCGCTCTGCGCTGCACCCGCAACTTGATGTCACGGGTGACGTCAAAACGGCGATATGACATCACGGGCGGCATCAGATCACGGGGAGCGCGATGAGGACTACCGGCCCCGCTGTCGGGTGATCCTCGCAGGGCTCTACTGGTTCCCCTGAGGGTGGCCTACGTCGCCGATCCAGGCCTCGCCGCCCTCGAAGTACTCCTTCTTCCAGATCGGTACGACTTCCTTTAGCCGGTCGACGAAGTACAGAGCGGCTTCAAAGGCGGGCCGGCGGTGTGCGGCGCTGACTGCGACTACCAGGCTGGTCTCGCCGATATCGACGCGGCCGATGCGATGTCCGACCGCGACACGGTCGACCGCCCACCGCTGCTTCATTTCAGCGATGAGTTCGCGGATCTTGCGATCGGCCATCGGACGGTACGCCTCGTATTCCAGGTAGAGGACCTTGCGCCCTTCGTTGTGGTTGCGGGTGACGCCCTCAAACGTGACGACCGCGCCATCGAAGTCTGCCCGCACCTTCGCCGAGTACGTGGCGGGATCCAGCCTCTCAGACGTGATCTTGATGAAATCGCTCGCGGCGGTCTCGATCGCGCCGCCGCTGACCGGCGGGATGAGCGCGAGCTCGTCGCCCTCCTTCAGTTCGTATGAAGGTGGCACGTATTCTTCGTTGACCGCTGTCATCAGAAGGGTGGTGGGCTTCCATCGCCTGGGGGTCGCGCGCTGTGCCTGGTCAATGGCCATTGCGACGGTGGCCCCGGCCGGAAGCTCCAACTCGGCCGACCTCGCGCCCGCGCGCTCGCGTAAGCCCGCGAAAAACAGGACCTTGATCCGCATCGAACCCACAGCTTCGAGTATACTGGGAATCGCGTCTTGCGGACGCGCCCTGCCGGCCGTGTGGCCGTGCATCTCGTGAACCCGCGATCGGAGTCTGGATCAATGGTCCGTATTCGCCTGCGCCGTGTCGGCGCAAAGGGCCGACCGTACTACCGGATTGTGGTGGCCGACCAGCGCGCGGCGCGCGACGGCGCCATCATCGAGCAGCTGGGGACCTACGATCCTATGCAGCAACCGCCTGCCATCAAGGTTGACGCCGAAAAGGCGACCCGGTGGATCAAAAACGGCGCCCAGCCTTCCGAAGGGGTCACCCCACTGCTGCGCATCGCAGGCGTTCTCCCGCCGTTCAAGTCTAAATGAGTCGGCCAGCACAAGCACAGGTAGGATTGCCAGCATGCGTGAAATGGTCGAGTACATCGCCAAGGCGCTCGCAACGAACCCCGAGGCGGTCGAGGTCAGCGAAGAGACCCGGGGCAATCGCACCGTGCTCCGCCTGAAGGTCTCCGACGACGACAAGGGCAAGGTGATCGGCCGCGGGGGCCGGGTTGCCCAGTCGATCCGGGCCCTCATCCGCGTCGCCGCCGTTAAGCACCGCACCCGCGCCGTCCTGGAGATCGACTAACCGGCGTTGGTGCAACGCCGCCGGCGCTCTTCTCCCACCCGCCCCCGAGCGCAGCGGCCCGCGGGGCCCTCGGCAAGCCAGGCGACGGGGTCACGCGTAGCCGTCGGAGTAGTCCGCCGTCCCTGGGGCTTCGACGGCAGCATCGCCGTGGCACAGTTTTCCGATGACCCTGCCCGTTTCACGTCTGGGGACCAGGTCTTTATCGATGGCGCTGGCTTCTCGGTCGAGAAGGTCCACTCCTCCGGCAACTCGATGGTCCTCAAGCTGGCGTCGGTGGACACCGAGGACCAGGCGAGCGCGCTGCGGGGTCACACCATCGAAATGGACGCCGCCGCCCTTCCATCACAGCCTGCCGGGGTCTACTACCACTACCAGATCATCGGCGCGCGGGTGGTCACCGTGGGCGGCGAGGAGCTCGGCACCGTCACGGAAATCCTCGAGACGGGAAGCAACGACGTGTACATCGTCCGGCCCGCGCCACGCCCTGGCCAGAAGGGGGCGCCGGAAATACTGGTCCCCGCCCTCAAGGACGTCGTCGTGAGGGTTGACACCGAGCATGGCGTGATCGAGGTCGACCTCCCGGAAGGTCTGCGCTAGGCTCGAGCCCCTTCGCCAAGGCCCGACCCCCGGCTCAGACAGCTGTAAGTTGCGCCACGGAGCATGAGAGGAGAAAAAAACCGGTGCGGATCGAAAAGGTCGAAACGTGGCTCGTATGGCGCTGGTTGACGGTGAGGATCACCACCGACGGCGGACTTCAGGGCGTGGGTGAAGGGACGTTCTGGGGCTACGCGCACGCGGCTGAAGAGATCGCAAAGGCCGCAGGCAAAGACCTGATCGGACAGGACCCTCGGCACATCGAGCACATCTGGAACGCGGCGTACCGCAAATACAGTTTCCGCAGCGCGGCAATCGTCAGCGCCATCAGCGCGTTCGACCAGGCGCTCTGGGACATCAAGGGCAAGCGTTACGGCGCCCCGGTATGGGATCTCCTTGGCGGGCGAGTCCCAAGCAACAACCCGTACAGTCCCAACGACTGGTCGACCAGTATCGACAACCCCGACAACCTCAAGCGGCGGATGGCCGCAACGCCACTGGGGCGTCTTCAGACGCCGGAGGACATCGCGAAGGCGTTCGCGTTCGTAGCTTCGGACGACGCGGACATGATCACCGGGTCGAACCTGATCGTCGATGGCGGCGCCGCGATATGAATCCGCGGCTTTGACCACCCAGATTCGGCGCTGATACCATCGATTCACCAAACGGGCAATCACCCCGCTCTGCCCCTCACGGAGGGACGCGAGTATGTCCGGCCATTCCAAGTGGAGCACGATCAAGCACAAGAAGGCCATCACCGACCAGCGCCGTGGCGCTTTGTTCACGAAGCTGGCCCGTGAAATCATTGTGGCGGCCCGTGAGGGCGGCGGCGACGCCGAAATGAATTTCCGGCTCCGGCTGGCAGTCAACAACGCCCGCAACTCCAACATGCCCAACGACAACATCGACCGGGCGATCAAGAAGGGCGCTGGGACCGACAGCGGCGGGGAGCAGCTCCATGAGGTCATGTACGAGGGCTACGCCCCGGGAGGCGCGGCGATCCTCGTGCAGGCGCTAACCGACAACCGGAATCGCACAGCCGCGGAGATTCGCTCGAGGTTCACGAAGGCGGGCGGCAACCTGGCCGAGTCCGGTGCGGTCGCCTGGGGATTCGAGACCAAGGGCACCGTCCATGTAACGCTCGATGGTCTGAACCCGGACGACCTGGCCCTCGAGGCGGTCGATGCCGGCGCAGAGGACTTCACAATCGACGGCAATTCGATCGAGTTCACCGCGTCCCATGCGGACCTGGCGAAGCTCCGGTCGTTCCTGGAAACGAAGGCTGGCGTCACGATCGACACCGCCGAATTCGCGATGGTCCCGAAGACCACGGTCCTGCTGGACCAGGCCAAGGCGCAGCAGACCATAAGGCTCCTCGAATCACTCGAGGACCTTGACGACGTCCAGAAGGTCTACTCGAACGCCGACTTCCCGGACGAGGTGCTCGCGGCCGCGTCCCGGTAGATGCGGGTGAACCCGCACAGAGCGCCTGTTGCGCTGCTGGCGCGCCGACGTACATGAACTACGCGGCCTGGGCCGACTGGTACGACGTCGTCTACTCGACCGAGGGCTCCGGTGAAGTCGACTTCTACGTCGACCTGGCGAGGCACTCGGGGGGTCCGGTACTAGAAATCGGCGTCGGGACCGGCCGCATCGCCATCCCTACAGCGCGCGCCGGGATCGACATAGTCGGCGTGGATCTGTCGACTGAGATGCTCGACGTGACACGCAAGCGCCTGGAAGGGTGCCGAATCTCCGGCAAGGTGGAGCTGATCCAGGCAGACATGCGCAACCTGGACCTGAAACGCAAGTTCCGGCTGGTCACGATCCCCGCCCGTGCGCTGCTGCTCGCCGACAATCCGGACGACCAGATGGCCACGCTTCGATCCGCCAGGAGCCACCTGGCGCGCGGGGGCCGGCTCGCGCTCAACGTGTTCGTTCCGGACCCCCACATGCTCGCAGACGAGAGCCGCAGCCCGTTCTTCTGGGACGAAGTCGTGAACCCGGCCAACGGACGCCGTTGTCTGCTCTGGGCGATCAACCGCTTCGATACAACCGCGCAGACCAACGACGGGCTCCAGATCATCGAAGAGCTGGACGAGCGCGGCATGGTGGCGACGAAGGTCTACCTCGACGTCAGATTGCGCTACGTCTACCCACCAGAGCTTCGACTGCTGATCGAGCGCTGCGGCCTGCGCATAGTCCACGAGCTTGGAGACTTCTCGGGGTCGCCGTTCGACGAACACAGCCCGGAATACGTGGTCATCTGCCGCGCGGTTTGACCGCCACGTCCCATCACCGCGCAACCGATCTACCGGGCGGATTGCTCTCTCGTGCCTGCTGCAAATTCTGGTATCGGTTTTGCCGCCGTTCAGATACGACTCGTGATACCAAATCTGCAGACCCCGGAAAACTGGTATCACTTTTTGCCGCATCCAGATACGACTCGTGATACCAATTTGGCGGACCGCCAAAAGGGCGACACGCCCGCGCGGGCGTTACGCGACTTGATACGGGCGCTGGGTGGCGTAGTTCGGTTGTTTGGTTCGCGGAATGTACCTACGCCGGCGGCGCCACCACGACGTCCTCGTAGGGGTGCCGCCTGCTTATCACCTTGCTGTGAAGAAAGACATCCAGCGCAGCTTCGTATGACGAACGCTGGATCGCAATGTCGCCGCCCCACGCGCCCAGTTGCTGGTAGAACCGGATCGTCTCGGTCTGCACGTCGTGATCGATCTTCGGGAAGTACTCCTGCTCCGCCGATGCAATTTCCGACGCCATGCCCTCGTTCGCCCACTTGCGGGATTTTCTGTACGCCCTCGTGAACGCCTTCGCCGCCTCGGTCTTTACCCAGTCTCGGCTTGCGATGAGGCTGCTGAACGCAACCGGCCCGATCGCCTTGCCGACCGAGGCAACGACGTGGCCGATGCCTTCCTTCTGTAACTGCTGCGGGTAGGGACCCTGCAGATGGACGTACTCGCCACGCCCGGTGCGGAACGCCGCATCCATTTCGTCCGGGCCGCCCGCGTTGATCGCGTTGATCTTTGAGTAGTCCAGCCCCATCTTGTGACAGGCGTACTTGAACATGGCCATGGGCTGCCCGACGCTGTCGACCAGCACCTGTCGTCCTGCAAGCTTGTCCCACGTGAAATGAGGGTCCGGCTGCCGGGCGCAAATGAAGAAGCCGTCGCGCTCGTTGATTTGGGCAAAGTGGACCGCCCTCGGTGTCTGCCCCTTGTCGAGCGCGGTAAAGCTCCCGGATACGGCCGACTGCGCCACATCGATCTCACCGTCGCCAATGAGGTTCCCCACCGCCTTACCGGGAGGTACGACTGCGTAAGTGGGTTCGAACCCCTCCTCTTTCAGGAATCCGCCGGCTATCGCGCCGATCAGAGGAGAGTAAAAAGCCGAGTGACGAGAGACCATGATCCGAAGTTTTGCCAATTGCACGACCTCCCAAAGCCGTATTCTACGGGCGTCGCGTAGGGGCGTCGGGTCGCGTAGGGGCGTCGGATAGAGGGGTCGGATAGACTAGGGGATATGCAAGATCGAGAACGGGACGCGCGCATCGAAGATGCCGTCCGAAACACCCGAGTGGTACGGCCACCGCAACAGGCGCTGGCCACATTCGGCGAGACCATCATCAGGTACCACCTGATCAGCAACCCCGTCTACTCCGACCTGAATCTTCCTGGTCAGAAGGACGAGACGGTCGTGCGAGATGGCGTCGTCCGCGCCGAACGGCCCCAGGTGGTTACGCCCTATTATCTTTCCAGACTGGAAGGTTTTAGCGAGAACGCTGGCAGATACCTGCAGTACCTGATGCGGGAGTACGGCCCGTCCGCGCCCGGGCTGCTGTACACCTACAAGAACGAACCCGCCGGAATGAGCTTCGTCTCGGGACGCGCGGAAGAGGTGGCGGCCCGCCTCATGGACTCGCTGGACCAGGAAAAACGCGCCCTGGAAGCGGTCATCCACGGGGTCGACGAACTCTGGGACGTCTCACTCATGAAGTTCATATTCGAGCTGACCAACTCGTCGGCCCGCAGCAACTTCAATGAACTCAGGAGCATGGGGCTGCTCGAGTCCAGGGGCGGCCTTCCCGAGGACGCCCGCCGGCGCATCGAATGGATGCTCGACCAGGCCCGCCGCGGAGAGCTGGACCCCTCGGCGGTCCACCGCGAACTCGAACGCTGGGGCGTCTTCGACGAGTACGAGGACCGGTTCCTGGGCCTGTTCCGCGGGCGGTAAATACCCCAATGCCCCCGTTCAGGATCGTCTCGGAGTTCAGGCCCACCGGCGATCAGCCAGACGCGATCGAACGATTGGCGGCCGGGGTCGCCGACGGTCTCAAGCACCAGACGCTGCTCGGCGTCACCGGCTCCGGCAAGACTTTCACGATGGCCGGCGTCATCGAGCGTGCCCAGCGTCCAACCCTGGTCATCGCGCACAACAAGACCCTCGCCGCCCAGCTCGTCACGGAGTTCCAGGAGTTCTTCCCCGACAGCGCGGTCGAGTACTTCGTCTCCTACTACGACTACTACCAGCCAGAGGCCTACGTTCCGCGCACCGACACCTACATCGAGAAGGAAGCGGACATCAACGACGAGATCGACAAGCTTCGTCACGCCGCGACCCGTGCGCTGCTGACGCGCAGGGACGTCGTGATCGTCGCATCGGTGTCTTGCATATTCGGTCTCGGCCAGCCCGAGGAGTACATGAGCTTCGTGCTCAACGTCGCAAAGGGCGAATCGGCGGGCCGCAGCAAGATCGTGCGCCGGCTCATCGACATGCAGTACGAACGCAACGACTTCGACCTGGCGCGAGGCCGGATCCGGGTGCGGGGCGACACCGTGGAACTGATGCCGGCCTACGAGGACCTGGCTATCCGGATCCAGTTCTGGGGCGATGAGGTCGAGAAGATCGTGACGCTCGACCCGCTTACCGGCGAGGTGCTCGGCGAGCGCGACCAGATCGACATATTCCCGGGAAAGCACTTCGTCACGTCTGAGGACCGGCTGAAGCAGGCGCTTGCGGGGATCGAGCGCGAGCTCGAAGAGCGGTTGGGCGTGCTCCGTGGCCAGGGCAAGCTGCTGGAAGCCCAGCGGCTGGAATCACGCACCCGCTACGACCTCGAGATGCTCAGGGAGGCCGGCTACTGCGCCGGCATCGAAAACTACTCCATGCACCTCGGCGGCCGTCAGCCCGGCAGCACCCCGTGGACGTTGATCGACTACTTCCCGAAGGACTACCTGATCTTCATCGACGAGTCGCACATCACCTTGCCGCAGATCCGCGGCATGTACCACGGCGACATCGCACGCAAGACCGTGCTGGTCGAATACGGGTTCCGGTTGCCGTCGGCGATCGACAACCGCCCGCTGTCGTTCGCCGAGTTCGAGGAGAAGGTGAACCAGATCCTCTACGTGTCGGCGACGCCCGGCCCGTACGAGGCCGAACACGAGCAGCGCCGCGTCGAGCAGGTCATCCGGCCGACCGGCCTGGTCGACCCGACGGTCGAGATCAAGCCGACGAAGGGGCAGATCGACGACCTGCTCGAGCAGATCCAGGCGCGGGTAAAGGCGAAGGAGCGGGTACTCGTCACCACGCTGACCAAGCGAATGGCCGAGGAGCTGGCCGACTACCTGAAGGAGATGGGCGTCCGGACCCACTACCTGCACTCGGAGATACAGACGTTCGAGAGGACGGAGATCCTTCGGGACCTGCGGCTCGGCGTCTACGACGTGGTGGTCGGCATCAACCTGCTGCGCGAGGGGCTGGACCTGCCCGAGGTC